>DATBPE010000240.1:0-2866 GCA_036561505.1 Solirubrobacteraceae bacterium | reverse complement strand
TGCATACACAAAACTCCTTCCTTATTGCGGCCCAACGCCCGCGGCACGGCCGGGACCTCTGCGCCCAAATCCACCTTCAACCCTGTGTCCCAACTGTATGGAGGTGAGGCGCAAAGCTGAATGGATGGATTGGCCCACGGGATGGGCGTGTGTCCGGGGTACGTCTGGGCACCCCGCACGGAGCCTAGGTCAGGGCAGCGTGCGCGACCTCGAGCACGAGGATCAGCAGCGAGCCCCCCAGAAATGGAAGCGTGCAGCCACGGCGCGCTTTGGCCAGGCCACCCCGCTCGTGGGCGTCGGCCAGAAGGTTGACCTCGACCTGGTCCCTGCGCCGCTCCTCGCTTGGCGCCTTCTTGCGCTTGCTCAAGCGCTCCTCCTCATGACGAGTCCCAGACAGGTGAGGAAAGGGCCGTAGCGCACGTCAGGGTCGATCCGAGCTGGTTGGGGCACCGGGCGAAACGCGTGCCCGGTCAACTCTTCGACTCGACTGGCCATCAGAGACGGCAGCGCCTGGTCGGCGCGCACGAGGATGGGTGAATCGGGACCGAACCCTGCGCTTCCCGACCGTCGGTGAAAGCCAAGCACGGGTTTGAGACCGTTGGCGACGGCAAGCGCGAGGTCGGCGCCGGACGCGATCTTGAACTCGTGACATATGCGCGGAACGCGTTCTTCGATCAGGACCGCCTCGCACGGGTCGACGCTCATGTCGAGGAAGATGCAGGAGTCCTCGGTCAGGGCGCGGGCCACGCAGAGGGACTTGAGCTCGACCGCGGCGGGCTCCAGCCCCGCCTGCCTGGCGGCGGCCGAGATCGCCTGAATCTGGCCGCGGTTCCAGACGACGGCGAAGATGGTGCGCTCGCCGCGGCCTGCGAGCACCTCGAAGTGACGGATCGACATCTGGTCCGAGCCCAGGTTGAGCTCACCCGTGATCGCGGTATCGATCTCTGCCTCGGTCGCCTGATTCGGGAAGGTGAGGACCCTGAAGCTGGCGATCGCGTCGCTCGCCGCGATGAGCGCGCGCGTCGAGGTGATTTCGGCCCGTGCGATCAACTGTCGCAGAGCCTGTCCCAGCGCATTCGGGTCGAGGACACGACCCCGTTCAAGCGCGGCCGAAGGCGCTGCGCCCTCGGCACATCGCATTGGACCTCCGGGCGCGCCCTCGAGAACGCGCAGAGTTCCTGAAGTCAGGTCAATAGCCACTCGGGATGTTGGCACAGCTAAGGAGAGTAGTACGACCAGCCCTTGACATAGACTCCGCTGCCGCCGATCACGGAAATCGGTCCGACCTCCACGCGCGCCCATAGATGCGGGTTGCCGACGCAGGTGGTCGAACCAGCGGCTGTGCTTATGCACGCTTGAAGATCGAAGATTCGAGTTCCTCCGAGCCGCACGAAATAGCTGCCGGCGGACGTCGACGCGAAGTAAAGGCACGGCCCGGTGAGGCATCCGTCCGCAAGCGTCCCCAAGATGGGAGAGCTGCGAATTGCGCCGCCTGGGCCGAATCGCGCCGCCTTGAACATCTTCGCTCCTGCGGTCGGGATCTCCACGTCGTAGACATAGCCGTCGTCCGCCCCGAAATACCAGTCACCGTTGGCATCTGCCATGGGAATCGAATTGATGGCCGGCGAACCGTCGGCCTTGCCGTCGTACAACCACAGCATCACGAGCTTGTTGCTGAGAACATAGAGTGATCCATTGGTGCTGCCTACGCCGATCAGGTCCTGGCCTGGGCAGTGACACCAATACGGAGCACGCGCAACGCCTCCAGCCAGCGCCCCGACGACACCGACGGACGCTGCATACGATGGGCCTCTGCTCACTGTGATCTGTGCGATGGTGAGCATTCCGGAGGCGCCGGCGATGGCCAGGCTGATGGTCGTGCCCGGAACGGCCGACGTCGAACTGCTGGCATAGCCGACGGCGTTGCCGCCGAATGCAGGGCCAAGCGAAGTGGTGTTCAGCAGGCCCAGGGTGACCGTCGTCCCGTTGCCGTTGCCGTTGTCGCAGTCCCTGTTGCACTCGGTTGTCTCGGAATACCGAAAGTGCTTCAGGCTGGTGCCGGCGCCGCTGGTCACGAGAACGTAGATCTCGTCGCTCACGGTCTGGTCCCCGCTTCTGCCGGAGACGGCGCCAGGGAAGACCAATGGGGCTCCGACCGCGAGCCCGCCAACTGTCACAGAGGCAAGCTGATTGCAGGAACCGGCAGCCGAGGCGTTGTAAACGTATAGTCTGCCGGCGCCGGCCGAGTCGCTAAAGAAGGCGTAGTCGGGAAAATTGGAGGATCCACTCCCCTTGAGCTCGGAAGCGGGAGTCGTAGTCACTGCGGCGTTGGATGGCATGCTGCAGCGAAATTTGGGTGGATCGACTGCGTCATTGAAGAGGGCCACGCACTGGCCCCCGCACCCAGAGCCGGGGATCGCGGCAGGGATCAGCAAGACACTTGAGCCGCTGGAGTCGACCTTGGGCAGGAGGGCGGCGGTTTGCGCGCCGCCGATCTGAACCGACCAGCTGGAACCGGTCTGGCCGAAGCTGTAGCCGCGAAGCACTCCCGCCGCGCCTGGTACCACCGAGCCGCTTACCAGGTATCGGTTGCGGCCCGCGGAGGTGTCGTGGACGCCATCGATGGCGAAGGCGGTGAGGGCTCCGGTCGCAAGACCCTTCGCGATATCGGGCACGATCGCCTGACAGGTTGGGATGACCGAGGCGGGTGTGCCGTTGAGGGTCAGGGACCACGGCCCGCGGACATCCCGCGCGCAGACTGGCGTCGGCAGACTTGTCTGAAGCTGGTGGATCCCTAGCTCGGCGGCCGACGTCATCGTCGCCTCGTGCTGAACGCGAGCAACGAGCGTCCTGGAGATCAGGAACG
>DATBPE010000239.1:0-11929 GCA_036561505.1 Solirubrobacteraceae bacterium | reverse complement strand
ATTGGTGCGCCGCGCAGCCGGCCACGATCAGCGCTCTGGCGCACTCGGACGTATCTTTGCGGCGACCGCCGTGATCTGCGCGTCGGCCTTCATGGTCTGGTTCATCGTGATCCACGGCCCCGGGCAGACGATGTTTTCGGGCAGCGGCGGAATCTAACCGGCCGTGCCAGGCGTCGCGATCACCCAGGGCCGAGACTCGAGCCCTCCGATCATCCTCTCGCTGAGAATCAAACAGCGCGACTAGGGACGTCGATCAAAGCCGATGGGTCTGCTCGACTACTACCGTCAGTTCGAAGGCCTCTCGGAGGAGGAGGTCAACGCTGATTTGCGTGAGCAGGCCGCCGAGCGCAAGCGCAAAGCGCTGACTCGCGTACAGACGCTCGACCTCTCCCACACCACCTGGCCCGAGCTGCCTCACCCCTACATAGTCAACGCGATCACGTTCATCGCCCGTGGCGGGCTGCACAGCTATCCGCATCTGCGCGGCTCTGAGTTGCGCGACGAGCTGGCCGAGCGGCTGGGAGTCGAGCCGTCGCGGATCGTGATCGGCAACGGGGCCGGACAACTGCTGAGCTCCGCTACCCGGGCTCTGATCGAGCCGGGCCAGGAGCTACTCACCTCCTGGCCCTCCTACCCGCTGTTTCCGATCATGGCCCGTCGCGCCCACGCTCGCGCTGTACCGGTGAGCGGTGGGGTCGATGCCCTGCTCGCGGCCGTTCCCGAGCACAAAACCCGTGTGCTGGCGCTCGCGAGCCCGAACGATCCCACAGGCGAGCTGCTCGCGACGGCTGACTTGCGACGGCTTCTGAAGGACCTCCCCGAGGATGTAGCGGTTCTGCTCGATGAGTCGCTCGTCGAGTTCGCCGATGCCCAGCCGATCGGCTCCTCGCTCGAGCTGCTCGAGGAGCATCCCCGGCTGATCATCTTCCGCAGCTTCTCCAAGGCGTGGGGGCTGGCCGGTCTGCGGGTTGGCTATGCGATCGGTGGACCCGGCTCGCAGGAGCTCCTATCCGAGCTCGAGCCCGACCTCGGTGTCTCAGAGGTCTCCCAGGCCGGCTGCCTGGAGGCGCTGCGCAGCTGCTCTGAGCTGTTGCAAGGACGAGTGGAGATGGTCGCGCGCGAGCGGACGCGCATGACAGGTGCCATGCGCGAGCACAACTTCGATGTGTCAGACAGCCAGGCCAACTTCCTGTGGGCGGCGCACCCCAGCCTCGATGGCGATGAGCTGGCGAGCGCGCTGGAGGGGCTCGGCATCCGGGTGGCTTCCGGAGCGGCGCTGGGCGAGCCGCGACACGTGCGGATAACGACCTATGACGCGCACGCCACCGACCGTCTGCTCGGAGCGCTCGAGCGGGTGCTCGACTAGCCCGCGGCCGAACCGGACTGGCGCAGGAGCGCCCCGGTCGTTCCCTCGAGGATCTTTCGCCAAGCGCTCGTCGATTGACGCTCGGCGTCGAAGTGCTCGACCACACGGCGTACTCGATCGGCGGATATCTCGATGCCGTGGCGCTCGCAGATCTCGCGATAGCGCTCATACTCGCCGAGCAGGTGGTAGGTCACGGATTGAAAGCCGTGGCGTGCGATATCTACACGCGAGGAGAAGCTCATCATCGATGTTTGGAACATCAATTCGTCGGTGGGCTCAGGCTCGATCAGCACGATGTCCACGCCCGGATAGCGTTCCTCCCAGCGTTGTGCGGTCTCGTGCAGCCGCTGGTGGGCGACCAGCTTGAAAGCCTGGTAGCCGATCTGCGGAAAGCCCATGTCTGAGACCTTGCGCGCCCGCACCCCGCGCAATGTCCTGACCTGCTTTGAGAAGTCGTTGATATAGGGGACGATCGGATTGATCACCACGACCAGCTTCGCTCCCGCCGCCACGGCGATGTCCAGGTTGGTGGTCGAGAGGATCCCGCCGTCGATCAGCTCACGGCCATTGACCTCCACGGGCGCATAGACCATCGGCAGTGCCCCCGAGGCACGTACGGCGGTGGAGATCGGCACTTCGTCGTAACCCTCCGAGCCGAATACCACTCGCTCACAGGTGTCCAGGTCGGTGGCGGTGAGATACAGCTCGTGCTCCAGCCGACGAAAGTCATCGGTGCGATCGGGGTCTTCCAGGACCTTGCGCAAATAGCTCTCGATCCCAGCTCCGGTGTATGCGGCGGAAGGCAAACACTCGGCCATGCCGACGAGCAGGTCCATCGCCGAGACCTGACCGATCTGCCCGACGAGCTGACGGGCCAGCGAAGCCAGGCGGAGCGGCAGCTGCGCCCCCTTGCGAGCGAACTCGAGCAGGTTGGGACGCAACAGGTCACCGAGGTCGATGTCCTTGAACGGCGTCGGGCCCTGACGTGTGACGACCCGCATCATCTCCTCGGGAGTCACGCCATTGGCGCACAGCGCCGCAATGAACGCTCCCGCGGATGTGCCGACGTAAACGTCGAACTGGTTGACCGTTCGGTTGCTGGCCAGCAAGTCGATCGCCCGCAGCGCCCCGATCTCATAGACGCCACCGGTGAAACCGCCACCACCGAGCACGAGCGCGGCCTTGTGTGGCTGCGCGCGCCGCCGGCCACCTGTTCTACCCTTGGCAGCGCTCCGCTTGGTGGCCGCTGGTGTTCCTGAGGCAGAAGTCCTTCTCGTGGCGGCCTGCAACTCGACAACCTTGCCCATTAGAACTTTATTGTACGCCGGCTCCAGTCGGCATCGCTTCAGGGCCCTAGGATCGTGGGTCGCTAGCGCCTGCGCGTTGACGCTCGCGGCCGGCGCGAGCGCGAGCGCGGCTGGTGTTTCCGCGGCCCGTGAGGGGTGTGCGGCGAGCACCTGTGCACGCTCTGGCTCCGTGACCGCGCTGCAGTCTCGGCTGGGGCATGAGCTGAGTGGCGCCGGGGCGTCCTCCGGCGCCTATGTCTATGACATCAGCGACAAACAGGTCCTGTTCTCCGCGCATCCGACCGTGCGCCGGGCGCCAGCCTCGGTGGAGAAGCTCTACACGGCGACCACGGCACTCGAGTTGATGGGGCCCAGCGCCCGCCTGCAAACGACCGTTCTGGGCGTCGGTCATCTGAGCTCAGGTGTGTGGGAAGGCAACCTGTATCTGCGCGGAGGCGGAGACCCGACCTTCGGCAGCTCGGCGTTCATCGCCGCTCATTACGGCGGCGTCGGCGCCTCGGTCTCGGCGTTGGCCTCTCAGCTAGCGAGCGCCGGAATTCACCGGGTGAGCGGAAAGATCTTGGGGGACGACTCGTTCCTTGACCCCCTGCCTGGAGAGCCCTCGAGCAACTATCGGCCGGATCCTTTCCTTGAAGGGACACTCAGTGCGTTGGCGTTCAACCGCGGCCAAGCGGGATCGCTGCACGGAACACACGCTCCCGCGGCCTATGCGGCCCACGAGCTGTGGGTGGCTTTGCGCGCCAAGCACATCGCGGCGCCCGCCGGAAGTGGCACAGCCCTAACGCCGGCTGGCGCCGCGCAGCTCGCCCTGGTGGCCTCACCAACCGTCACCGAACTGTTGGGGCTGACGCTGCCGCCGTCTGACAACTTCTTCGCGGAGACGCTGCTGAAGGACCTCGGTGCGCGTTTCGGCGGTAGTGGTAGCACTGCGACGGGCGCGGCGCTCGTGAGCAAGACCATCGGCACATATTTCGGTCTGAGCCCACGCGTGGTCGATGGATCTGGGCTCTCAGAAGCGGACCACACCTCGCCTTATGAAGTCGTCGATCTGCTCGCCGAGCTTTACCCCACCTCACTTGGAGAAGTCCTGCGGAGTGATCTGGCGATCGCCGCACAGACTGGCACGCTCTCAGAACGGATGCGCCACACCGTTGCCGCCGGACGCTGTGAGGGCAAGACCGGAACCCTCACTGGTGTCTCAAACCTGGTTGGCTACTGCCAGACCGTCGCCGGCCAGGAGCTCGCGTTCGCTTTCTTCACCGACAACATCTCGACCTTCGCGGCGCATGTCATCCAGGACAAGATGACGATCTCAATCGCGGGCTACTGAGCAGCCTGGCCGAGCAGTTCTCGCAAGCCGTCCTCGTCGAGGACGGCGACTCCCAGACGTTGTGCCTTCTCGAGCTTGGAGCCGGCGGCCTCGCCGGCAACCAGCATGTCGGTGTTTTTTGACACCGAGGTTGTGACTCTTCCTCCGGCCGCCTGGATCAGCTGCGTCGCCTGCTCTCGCGAGAGGTGCGGCAGGGTTCCGGTCAGCACCAGGACCTTGCCCGCCAGGGGCCCCTCTGTTGGCGGTGGGCCGTCTTCGGCAAAGCACAAACCGATTGCGCGCAGATCCTCGATCAAATCGCGCATACGCTGATCGTGTAGCTGCGAGTGGATCGAGCTGGCCATCTTCTCGCCGACCCCGGGCGTGTCGATGATCAGCTCACAGGACGCCGCCAGCAGCGTGTCGATGTCGCCGAAGCGCTGGGCGAGATTGCGTGCTGTGATCTCACCTACCTCCTCGATGCCCAGAGCGAACAGCACGCGCCCGAACGATCGGCCCTTTGAGGAGTCGATGGCATGCAGCAGGTTGCGCACCGAGAGCTCACCGAAGCCCTCCAGTTCGATCAGCTGCTCTTCGGTCAGGCGGTAGTAGTCCGCAGCGGTAGCGAGCAGTCCTTCCCGTTGCAGCAGCGCGACCTGCTTCTCGCCGAGACCGTCGATATCCATCGCGCCCCGCGAGACGAAATGCTTGAGTAGCTGCCACGCGCGCTCGGGACAGTCGCGGTTGGGGCACTTGGTGAAGACACCTTCGGGCGGCTTGACGGTGGGCGTGCCGCAGAATGGGCAGTTCTGAGGAGGATGGGTCGGGGGCGGTCGATCCCGGCGTTCAACGACATGCGGCGCCGGGGAGACCACTTGCGGGATGACGTCTCCGGCACGCAGCACAATGACCTCCTCGCCGGCACGGATGTCCTTGCGCAGGATGTCCTCCTCGTTGTGCAGGGTCGCCAGCTTGATGACCACGCCGCCGACGGCAACCGGCTCCAGCATCGCGAAGGGCCGCAGGTCGCCGAACTTGCCCACGTTCCACTGGATCGCGTTCAGACGCGTGAGGGCGGTCGTCGGCGGGAACTTCCACGCGACCGCCCAGCGCGGCTCACGTCCGACTGCCCCCAATCGGTGCTGCAGGGCGAGGTCGTTGATCTTTACCACCGCGCCGTCTATCTCGAAGTCCAGCTGGCCGCGGCGCTCCTGCCAGCGTATGCATTGGGCGATCACCTGCTCCTCATCGCCCAGCAGCTGGATGTCGGCGTTGACGCGAAAGCCGTGCTTGCTCAGCCATTCCAACCCTTCCCAGTGAGTTTGAAATGACAGCCCGTCGGTTACCCCGACCTGGTAGGCCCACATCGACAGTGGCCGTTGCGCCGCGTCGGCGGGGTCGAGCTGTCGCACCGTACCGGCCGCCGAGTTGCGCGGGTTCATGAAGGTCGAGAGTCCCGCCTGGGCACGACGCTCGTTCAGCGCCGCGAAGTCCCCCAAGGACATGTATACCTCGCCGCGCACCTCCAGTAGCGCGGGCGCCCCGTCGATCCGAAGCGGTATCGATCCGATCGTGCGCAGGTTGTGTGTTACGTCCTCCCCGATGAGTCCGTCTCCGCGTGTTGCGCCGCGCTCCAGTACGCCGTTGCGATAGAGCAGGCTGATCGCCAGACCGTCGATCTTGGGCTCCACCACAAACTGGAAATTCGGCTCGGAGATGCCCTCGCGTGCGAGATGGTTGCGCATCCGCTCTACCCATGCCCGTAGCTCCTCCTCCGAGCGTGCGTTGGCAAGCGAAAGCATCTGCTCTAGGTGGGTGACCTTTTCCAGGCGGCTGACTGGTGCCGGCGCGACGCGCTGTGTGGGAGAGTCGCTGCGGACCAGTTGGGGATAGCGCTCCTCGAGCGTTCGCAGCTCCCCGAGCATCGTGTCGTACTCCTCATCGCCGATGATCGGGTCGTCGAGCACGTAGTAGCGATGTGCGTGCTTTGAGAGCTCCTCGCGCAGCCATCTGGCGCGCTCGCTTACGTTGCTTGAGATCTGATTGTCAGGGGGATGGTTCACTTGTCCTGCGCAACCGTGTCGGCCAGGAGCTCCTGCAGGTCAAAGGCACGCAATGCCTCTAGCCCCGGCCGGTCGGTCAAGTCGAAGTGGATCGGGGTGACAGCGATGCGACCTGCGGCCAGCGCCGTTAGGTCGGTCCCAGGGTTGTCGTGGTAGCCGGGGTCCGAGCCGTAGACCCAGTAGCGCCGGCGGGCTGGGGGGCCCTGCTCCTCGCGCTCGAGCTTCAGCTCATCCTCGTATATTCGCTTGCCGAGACTTGTGACCTCGACTCCGCCGGGCTTACTGGCCGGGACGTTGATGTTCAGCAGGGTGTTTGGCGGCAGCGGCACATCCTCGATGCGCTCTACCAGTCGTGCTACGAACGCCGCGGCGATGCCGAAGTCAAAGCCACCATCGAAGCGGAAGTCAAGCGCCCGCGCCCCGGATTGCTGGGAGACAGCGATCGCCGGCAGCCCCAGCACGACACCCTCGAGGGCCGCCGCGACCGTGCCTGAGTAGGTGATGTCATCGCCCAAGTTGGCGCCATGGTTGATGCCTGAGACAACCAGGTCGGCTTTGAACCCCTCAATCAGACCGAGGCTCGCCAGCCGTACACAGTCGACCGGCGTACCGTCGGTCGCGTAGCCCGCGGTGCCGTCAGAAAAGGGCACCTCCTCCACCCACAGCGGGCGACGGGTGGTGATCGAGCGCGCCATCGCCGAGCGGTTTCCGTCTGGCGCGATGACGGCCAAGCGCACATCATCCAAAGACACGAGCGCTCGGCGCATGCACTGCAGCCCCTCGGCGTCGATTCCATCGTCATTGGTGAGAAGCACATTGAGCATAGGGCTCTCAGGATAGGGACCGCCGCGGTCTGCGGAGGTGAGGATATGCTCGCGGGATGAGAAAGGTTCGACCTGCGCGAATCGGCAGCCGCGGCGCGCTCTGTCGCATCGCCTCGACGCTTATCCTCGGCGGAATCGCCACGTGCGGAATCGCACTGGCGGGGTCACCGGGCGTCGCGGCGCTGATGGCGCCCCACCTGCGAGCGGAGATCCTGGCGCGTGGCACGACCGCGGCCGGGACGAGCTACACGGTGGCTGCCGAAAAAGGCAACGGACCATTCTGCAGGGCTCGGATCACGATCACCGAGATCGCGCCCGACGGACAGTTTGAAGCCGGGTCATGTTTCACGGGCTTCCATGCCGAGGAACTCTCGATGACGTGCCCGGGCGACCGCGTCGCGATCGAAGCGATCGTGCCGGCCATCACCCGCAAGATCCGGGTGCGCCTCACCGACGGCCGCACGCTGAGCTCTCGCGTGGCTGAGATACCAGCTCGCGACGGCGGGCCTCTCGGTGTCTACTTCCGGGCCGTCCCCGCATCGGGAGCTTGGCCCGTGTCGCTGATCGAGCTGGATGCCCATGGGCGCAGGCTGGGCCGGGTGCACAAGCTTCGGAGCCACAGCTCCTGCACACGCAGGTCGTCGTAGCGCGACGAGCGAAGAGCGGCCCCAGGCAACCCTCAGCCGTAGCTGACCCGCGCCAGCGCAAGCCCGTGCGCCAGTGCGGTCGGACCGGCCTGCTCACGCGGGGCACCCCCGAGCAGTCGCGCGAAGCCATCGGCCGAGCGACGCCCGGATGCGACCTCGAGCATCGTGCCTACCAGCACTCGGTTCATGTGGCGCATGAACGTGTCCGCGGTGATCCAGAACTCGAGCAGCTCTCCATCGACGCGCCAATGGGCATCGAGTATGCGCCGCTCGAAGTGTGTGTGCCCGGTCTCGGTCGGTGTGAAGGCGGTGAAGTCGTGCCTGCCGATGATGGCCTGCGCGCACTGATCCAGTGCGGCCCGCTCTAGCGGTCTGGGCCACCACAGTGCTGTCTGCCGGTGAGAGACGCTGCGCTCGCGGCGGTTGAAGACCCGATAGCAGTAGGTTCTGCTCGTCGCGTCGCGCCGCGCGTCGAACCCCTCGCGTGCCGGTTCGCAGGCGAGCACAGCGATGTCGGCTGGTAGCAGCGCGTTGAGGCGCAGCGGATCGACTGCCTCGTGGCGATAGCTGACGACCTGTTCCCAGGCGTGCACGCCCGCGTCGGTGCGCCCCGCGACGCTCAGTGTGAGCGAATCGGAATCGTGCCCTTGCTCTCCGAGCACGGTATATAGCGCGCGCTCGAGCTCTCCCTGGACGGTCCGCAGCTCGGGCTGGCGCGCCCAGCCGCCAAAGTCACCGCCGTCGTATTCGATCGTGAGCTTTGTGACGAATTCTCCCATCGACGGCTGTCATTGTGAGGCAACGGACGCTCCGGTGAGCGTCAGCAAAGCTCGCGTCAGCCAGCGAGGCGTCGATCGGCCGCTGCCGGGGCGTGGGGCGGCGGATGCAGTGGTCCCCAACTTGCGCGTCCATCGCCGGTGATCGGGATCTGCGGACCAAGCACCACGGCGCTGTTACGGACGGCTTGCCCGACCGCCTTTACGCGCGCGAGCACCTCACGAAGGTCACTGAGCTTCCCCTGGGTGCCATAGGAGTGCAGATCGCTGGTCAGACCGTGCGCCTGCAGTCCCGCCTGATGAGCCAGATACAGCGCGCGGGGCATGTGAAAGCCCTGAGTGATGACGATCGCCGACTTCACATCGAACACCTTGCGCGCGCGGACCATGCTTGCCCATGTATCAAAGCCGGCGTCATCGGTGAAGATGTCTTCTCCCGGCACGCCGGCCTTCTGCAGCGCTTTGCGCATCGTGTCGGGCTCATCGTAGGCCCAGGTGTGATGATCGCCGGAGACGAGGATCCGTTTCACCTTCCCAGTCCGCCACAGCTGCACGGCTCGCTGAACGCGGTCGGCCAGCATCTGGCTCATCCGGCCGTCGGGTTCCACATAGGCCCCGAGCACAAGGGCGACTTGCGCGTCGGGCACATCGGCGACGTCTGAGGTCGACTGGCCGTCCGCGGAGAGCATCACATAGGCGTTTAGACCCGCGACAATTAGCACCAGCGCTAGCGCCGAGCCCGCTAGCGTGAAGATCGCGAGCCTCAGCCGCCGGCGAGCAAATAGCCCTCCGAGCATGCGCACCAGGCTAGCATCGTGGCCTGTTCGGGCCGCTCCCCAGACCGAGATCGTGCCGGCTGAGCGCCTTAGACCAGCTCGAGGAAGACCATCTCGGTCGCGTCGCTTCGACGGGGGCCGAGCTTCAGGATTCTGGTGTAGCCGCCGGGACGAGCCACATATCTCGGAGCGACGTCCACGAATAGCCGGTGCACAGCGAACTTGTCCTGCCCAAGTGCCGAGAGCGCCTGTCGACGGGCATGCAGGGTGTCGGTCTTGGCGAGCGTGATCAGTTTCTCGATCTCCGGCTTGACGGCCTTTGCCTTCGCTTCGGTCGTCTTGATTCGCTCGTGCTCGAGGACCTCCTTGCTGAGGTTCATCAGCAGCGCCTTGCGGTGCGCCGAGTCCCGGCTTAGCTTGTTGCGGGTCTTCTGGTGTCTCATGGCTCTGGAGGGCTAGTCCTGGCGCAGGTTCAGACCGCGCGCATGCAGCGTTTCGATGACCTCGTCGATCGACTTCTTGCCGAAGTTGGGGATCGCGTTGAGCTCGTTCTCGGACTTTGAGATGAGATCCCCGACCGTCTGGATGCCGGCCCGCTTGAGGCAGTTGTAGGAGCGCACGCCGAGCTCGAGCTCCTCGATCAGGATGCTCCACTCCTCACCCTGCAGCGCCGCCGGCGCGCCGCCTGGGACCGCCAGGCCGTGGCCGTCGAGCTGACCAACCGGGCCCGCGCGCAGCTCCTGGATACGGTCTGCGTCTGTGAAGATCGCCAGCTGGCTGATCAACAGCTCGGCAGCCTCGCGCAGCGCGGCCTGCGGGTCGATCGAACCGTCGGTCTCGATGTCGAGTGTGAGCTTGTCGAAGTCCGTCTTCTGTCCCACACGGGCCTGCTCGACCGCGTAGGCCACACGCCGGACGGGCGAGAAGATCGAGTCGATCGGGATCACACCGATCGGCTGGTCTGAGGACTTGTTCTCCTCGGCAGGACGGTATCCGCGGCCACGACCGATCGTCATGTACAGCTCTAGCTTTGTTTTCTTCTCGAGCGTCGCCACGTGCACGTTCGGGTTGAGGATCTCAACACCCGCCGGCAGGTCGACGTCCTTGGCGGTGATCTCACCCGGTCCGGTCACGACCAGCGGCGCCTCGACCTCGCTGGCGTCTGAATGCATGCGGCAGACGATCCCCTTGAGGTTGAGCACGATGTCGGTCACGTCCTCGGTGACGCCCCCGATCGTGGAGAACTCGTGCGCCACGCCCTCGATGCGCACGCTCGTCACCGCGGCGCCCGCGAGAGAGGAGAGAAGTACGCGGCGCAGCGAGTTGCCGAACGTGTAGCCGAACCCGCGATCGAGCGGCTCGATCGTGAACGTGCCGCGGTTCTGCTCCACGGACTCGCTTGTGATCCGGGGGATTTGAAAGTCGAGCATCGGAGTCCTAACGTCGTTTTGGTGTGGAATCGGCGCCCCAATCGAGCGCCGGGGCTCCGGGCCGCCGCGGTGACGGACCCCAGAGTGTTGAAAAAGCCTTTACTTCGAGTACAGCTCGACGATGAGCTGCTCCTGCACCGGCGCGGCAACCTCGCGTCGCTCCGGCTTGCGCAATACCTTGGCCGTGAGCGACTCGTGATCGGCCTGCAGCCACGCCGGAATCTGCCCGGTGAGCTCGGTTGCGTCTCTGACCACCTGTGTCGCCGGTGTGTCCGCTTTGATCGCGATCACCTCCCCAGGACGCACCTGGTAGCTGGGAATGTCCACTCGGCGGCCGTTGACCGTCCAGTGGCCGTGGCGGATCAACTGGCGTGCCTGACGGCGCGAGGCGGCAAAACCAAGGCGTACGAGGACGTTGTCAAGACGCGCCTCGAGTAGCGCGAGCAGGTTCTCGCCGGTGATTCCCGGCTGACGCGAGGCCTTCTCGTAGTAGCCGCGGAACTGCTTCTCGAGCACTCCGTAGTAGCGGCGTGCCTTCTGCTTCTCGCGCAGCTGCAGGCGGTACTCGCTCTGTTTCTGCCGTCCACGTCCGTGCTCGCCCGGGGGGTAGAAGCGCCGCTCGACGCCGCACTTGTCAGTCAGGCAGCGCTCGCCCTTGAGGAACAGCTTCTGTCCCTCGCGACGGCACTGCTTGCACTGAGGACCTGTGTCTCTGGCCATTTGCTAAACCCTCCGTCGCTTACGGGGGCGGCAACCGTTGTGTGCCTGCGGTGTGACGTCCTTGACGCCGGTCACTTCCAGGCCCGCCGCTGAGAGCGAGCGAATCGCGGTCTCGCGTCCGGAACCCGGTCCCTTGACGTAGACCTCGACCTTCTGCAGGCCCTGTTCCATGCCCTTGCGCGCGGCCGCGTCGGCGGTCACCTGGGCGGCGAACGGGGTCGACTTGCGCGATCCCTTGAAGCCGGCGCCACCGGCGGACTCCCATGCGATCACGTTGCCTTTGGTGTCTGTCAACGACACGATCGTGTTGTTGAAAGAGGTCTTGATGTGCGCCTGACCGATCGGGATGTTCTTCTTGGGCTTGCGCCGTCCGCGGGCGCGCTTTGGGGCAGGTGGCACTACTTCTTACCTGCCTTCTTCTTGCCGGCGACTTGCATGCGCTTGGGGCCCTTGCGGGTGCGCGCGTTGGTCTTGGTCTTCTGCCCCCTGACTGGCAACCCGCGCCGATGACGCAGTCCGCGATAGCAACCGATCTCCTGCAGGCGCTTGATGTCCTGGGAGCGCTCGCGCCGTAGGTCGCCCTCCACCATCACCGAGCGGTCGATGGCGTCGCGCAGCTTTGAGACCTCGTCCTCGGTCAGGTCCCGCACATATGTGTCGGGGCTCACGCCAGCCTCGCTCAAAAGCTTGTTCGAGGTCGAGCGCCCCACG
>DATBPE010000238.1:0-4834 GCA_036561505.1 Solirubrobacteraceae bacterium | reverse complement strand
CCATCAGCAGCTCGCGGCCCTTCAGACTGAGCCTCGCGTTAGCGTGCATCTTCATCCGGTGTCCTCCTTGGGACTGACTGGCTTGAGCACCTGTCAGCCTCCAAGGAGCACCGGATGGCTACCTCACCGGCGGAACAACGTGGTCAGGAACTACACCTAGGGGACTTCGGTGATCGCCGGCGGGACGTACGTTTTGGCGCTGTCTGTGGTGCCGTAGATGCGCAGCATCAGGTTGAATTTGAAGCGCCAGACCGGCAGCCAGTTGGCCATCGGTACGCCCCGTGGCCGCGTCCTTGAGATGTAGATTGTGAGCGAGCCGTCGGTGTTGTAATGGAGCCCGGGCGTGTAGCTCGCGACCTCGTACTTTTGTGCCCGATTGGGGATGAGCTCGATTGCCTGCGGCGTGTACGCGGTCACCGACCAAAAGCGCGTTGCCGTCGGCACCTGTCCCTTGCTGAAGGTCAGCACATAGCCGCGCGGGTTGGTGCCGTTGAGCGGCATGCCTTGGCCGTCTCTGAACGCATGCCAATACCCCGCCGTGCTGATCGAGTTGCAGTACTGGCAGAACTCGGTGATCGCCGACCGCTGGAGGACCTGCTTGCCCCAATTACCGATGTTATTGAAGTGCACCCAGTTCGTCGGGCCCGTATGGGTGAGGTAGCTCCTAATGATCAAGGCGTGGGCTGCCCGAGCGCCGGCACGGAGGCTGGACGCGTTTGCGCCGAGGTGGCGGAACAGGCGGTCGAAGCGGTTCGACAGTGCCTGCTCGGCCGGCGACATCGGCGGCGTGTTCGGAGCGTGGACCGCCGTTTGGAGCATCTTCAGGAATATGAGCTGATGCTTGTCGGCCAGCGCGTCGATGACCGACTTGATCGGGAACGAGAAATGTCGCTCGGGAAGGATTTCGGTGAAGCCGCCGGTCGGAGTTCCCGCAGGGCAGGACTGATGAAGATAGGCGCAGAGTGGCTGAGTGAACAGGCCCTCCCGCAACTGCTCGGCTTCTGAGGTTGCGTCCTGGCCGGTTGAGGACACCTTATCGGCCCGGAAGAGCAAATTCGAGTAGTTCAACGGCTCTGCCACGGGGATGACCCCAGCGGGAAGGGTGCCGGTGAAGCCGGGCCGGTAGAGGGCGTACGTCCCGCCCGACGCCGTCGGCGTGAGCGCCGTCTGGAAAACGTCGCCGTACGGGTCGAGTTGCAGAATCGAGTACGTGGCCGTGGTCGCCGGGACCTTGAGGATCACTGGCTGGTCCGTCAGGTTCAGCGTGGTGCTGGCGTAGAGGGTGTCGACGTTGATCGCGACCACAGCATGGTAGAACGGAGTGACTCTCTCCGGTCCGACGAACTGGTTGACGGATTTCGCCTGGTTGTATGTGAACAGCAACGGATAGAATTGGGAGACGTACCGCACTGTCGTCTCGTACGCCTCTGTGCGTTTGACGCTTATGGCCGCGACACTGCTCCGCGAGCGGTGCTTTGTGCCGGCTGTCGCGATGCCGGTACTCCCGAGCAGGAGTGTGAGCGAAGCGCTCAATACAACCCACAAACTGCGACGTGTCATTCGTTCCTCCTCCGACCACCGACTTAGGCGTGTCAGTCCTTGCGTGTAAGATGATTAATGTCAGCGTGACAGGTACTTGAATACTGGTTGCTGCTAGCCATCCAGCGCACGGACGCACTTGTCATCGCGGACGTCCATTGTCTCGCAGCCGGTGTTGGCGCAAAAGACCCGTGTCCCTCTTGATTGCCCATGGCGACCGGCGCGTCGCTTGCCGCGCCCTCGTGGCCCGGAGTCTCCATTCCTAAGCGCCCCGCGCTGTCGCTCTCATGGCCGACCAGCCACACTCTTGAGCGCTCGGATCTCTTCCCGGTTGGACGAGTTGCAGCAGCGTGTGCGTCGCTCGCGATGAGATGACCGGTTCGCCCGGCGAATCGACAGTCCGTAGTCGAGGACCGGGACGACTGTCGCGCGGGCTTCTGCCTACGCACGACGCTGTCCGTGCTTGCTCGAAGTCGACCGTCCAGCAAACTTCGCGCGCTGTCGCTATCGCCGACGGGCATCAGCACGAGCGCTGGCGGCGGCACTGCTGATGTTCCGTGAAACCACCCGCGGCCCGACGTAATCGTTTCATGCGTACACGAGCAGGCCGGTCGGCCCTCGCCGCGCCCTCCTCCGCTTCTGCCACGGGCATCTCGGGCGCGCCGCCGACTTCCCTCCCTTGCGCGGCTGGTAGGGCGCTGCTCGCGTTCGGTTGCTCTCACCCTGCGGCGGATTGCGCTCGTGCCGACTTGCGAGACCAACTCCGTGTGCGCGGCTCTGCCCTGCTTTGACGACGCGCCGCTTCCGCTCGCAGCGCGAGCGGCGCTGAGCCGACTGCTGGACCCGACGCTCCCTCGTTGTCCGGACGAGAAGTCTGAAACGGCGCGATCAGGCGCTCGCGGGCCCTTGCATCCACCGCAAGCAGCACGGCGACGATCTGTTCCTAAATGCCCGTGGACGGGAACGATCACACAGACGATTTCCTCGATATGACGAGACGCTCGGTTCGGCCTGGCCGTCGCCATTTCTGTTCGTTTCCTAAGAGTGAGAGCCAACCGGTTGCTCATCGGTTCATCGTGCGACGCTGAACACCGTGATGCTGTTGCTCACGTTCGCCACCGCGTAGAGGTACTTGTTGTCCGGGCTTAGCACCACAGAGCTGACGCCGTGCATCCCGCCGCGTCCGGGTGTGCAATCTCGCCTGGGCGTGGTGACCACGCAGCCTGCTCGGCCCGGCTTCTGCATCAGGGCCCCGGTGCTGGGTTGGCGGTCGAACGTGTCCAGCGCGCCGGAGAGGAATGCCGTTGCGTAGAGGTTGGCGCCGTCGGGCGAGACCGCCAGTCCCTCCGGGTCGAGTAGCTTTCGACCTGGGGAGCAACTGGCCGCAAGCACGTTCATCACGCACCCTGAGGCGCCGGCTGGCTGAGTCAGCTTGCCGCTGCCAGGGGCCCGGTTGAACATTGCGATGCTCTGTGATATGCCCGCGGTGACGTACACGGTGCGGTCATCGGCGCTGATCGCCACCGCGTCCGATCCTCGTAGCGCCCTAGCTGTCCCGCAGCCGATCAGCGGGGTGCTGGTGAGACAGCCGGTGCCGTCGGTGGCCTGGGTCAGCGCGCCGGTCGCCGGGTTGCGCGTGAGGACGTCGATGGCGCTGCTGAGCGCCGCGGCGACGTAGACGCTGGCGCCGTCGGCGCTGATTGCGAGACCCTCGGGCGCGTTTAGAGCAAGGCCGCTGGCGCAGCCGGCGCTCGACGCGGCGGCGATGCAACCGCTGCTGGCTTGCAGCTGAGTGAGCGCGCCGGTGGACCCGTCGCGGGCAAACGCCAGGACGGCCTTACCGAGGAAAGCGGCGACGTAGACGTTCCTGCCGTCGGGGCTGACCCCGACGGCGTCTGGGCCGTTGAGCGCTCTGGCGCTCGCGCAGCCGGGCGTTGCGGTGCTGGCGACGCACCCGGCAACGCCGGGCAGCTGGGTCAGCGCGCCGGTGGTTCGGTTGCGCCGAAAGATGGTGACCGAGCTGCCCTTCGCCGAGGTGGCGTAGACGTTGTTACCGTCCGCGCTCACGGCTACCGAGTTGGGGGCGGCGAGCCCTACCGCAGGCCCGCACCCAGCTGCGCGGCCAGCGGCTACACAACCAGCCGGGCCGGGGGCCTGGTTGAGCTGTCCGGTGGTCCGGTTGCGCCCGAACACAGCGATCGCGCCGCTGCGGGCGGAAGCGACGTAGAGGTTGTTGCCATCGGGGCTCAGCGCGGCGGCGTGGGAGCCCAAGAGGGGCCCTGGCCCCCGCAGCGCCCGGACAGGATGACACCCGCGGCGGGGGGTGGCGCGGTCGACCAGACACCCGCTGGAGCCGGGCAGCTGGGTAAGCGTGCCGGGTGGTGTGGCCGGCGGTCGACTGTGCCGGGGCGCCGGCGCGCTGAGCCCGGAGGCGGGCAGTGCCAGCGCAATGGTCCCGACTGCGCTCGCCACCGCCGCTTTCAGAACGTGACGGCGCCACAGACTGCCTGAAGGTACTTGGGTGACACTCAGAGATGACTCGCACTCGCTCATTCCGACCTCCTCTCGTAATGCGTCCCTAGCGATTCTCGGCGGCCCGGTCCTCACTCACAAGGAGGGATTCCCTAGTCTTATCCCTAAGCCTTTGGGACCCGTCGGGCCCTGGATCGGTCCCGACGGATCGTGTGCGGCCTCGACCACCCCAGTCACCGCTGGCGGCGCTGAGCCAGGAGCTCATCGTCCACGGCGGCACCCGTTTTAGCTGAGGATGGCCGCTTTGTTGATCGCATCCTGCGTCTGGCGACCAACCTCAGGTCGAGCTCGTCTTCCAGTACTCCGGCTGGTATCACTACCGGCTCGATATCCCGCGCGGTTATCTCACCCCGGCCGAAGATGAAGCCCGTTCGCGAGCATCCGAGACACGGGCGCGCTCAGGTCATGCCGATGTCACCGTGGTCGAGGACCCGGCCGCTAGTTCCGGCCTCTACAGCTCATGCTAGTTGGCTGGATGACAGAACAGGGCCAACAGGCGAAGGGGCCGAAATTCATCCACCACCACATCCCTCCGCACGAAGTCACCAACCGTCCGGCCGCAATGCCCCACAAAGCCGAAGCGGTGCGGGGAGCGGTCGCGCCTCACCGCCTGCGGAAACGTCGGTCTAGTGCGAGACTCCGCAGATCGGGTGCGCCCCTCCAAGCGGCTTTCAGAATGGTCCGTTGCCGTACCCGAGCATCGTCCCGAGCTTGCCGTCCTGCAGGAGCTTGACCAGGTTCAGCACATTGAACTGCGCCTCGA
>DATBPE010000237.1:0-17207 GCA_036561505.1 Solirubrobacteraceae bacterium | reverse complement strand
CTGGAGCTAGGCTCGCGCGGCACCGTCCGCTACGAGACGCTTACCGCAATCCCGGTCGACGACCTGATCGCATCGCTGTAGACGTGCGGGCGCTGGTGGTCGGCGGTGGCGGTCGTGAGCATGCACTCATCCGGGCCCTGGCCCGCTCGCCTCAGCACCCAGAGCTCCTGTGCGCCCCGGGCAATGCGGGTATCGCCAAGGACGCCCGCATCCTCGAGGTCGCGGCCGGGGACATCGAGGGTCTGGTTGGGGCAGCCCGGCGTGAACGAGTGAATCTGGTCATAGTCGGACCGGAGGTGCCGCTCGTGGCGGGGCTCGTCGACGCTCTCTCCGAGGCCGGCATCGCGGCGTTTGGCCCGAATGCCAGCGCCGCGCGTCTAGAGGGATCCAAGGCGTTTGCCAAGCAGGCGATGCTGGACGCCGGGGTCCCGACGGCAGACTGGCGCGAGGTGCGATCCCCACAACAGGCAGTGAAGGCGCTGGATGAACTCTCAGACGAGGATGGCGGCGTTGTGGTCAAGGCCGACGGGCTCGCGGCCGGCAAGGGCGTGACCGTCGCCGAGCACCGCGAGGAGGCCCAGGATGCTCTGAGTGAGATCTTCGCGCACGGGCGCTTCGGCTCTGGCGCCAGCGCGCTTCTGGAAGAGCGTCTGATTGGTGAGGAGCTCTCGCTGCTTGCGCTATGCGACGGCGAGCGAGCGATCCCGATGGCTCCGGCGCGTGACTACAAGCGCATCTTCGACGGCGATCTCGGGCCGAACACCGGCGGAATGGGCTCCTACTCACCGGTGGCGGGAGTCGACGAGCGGAGAGTCACAGAGATCGTCGGTTGCGTTCATCAACCGATTGTCGATCTGATGCGATCGCGCGGCACACCGTTTCATGGAGTCCTCTACGCGGGACTGATGCTCACCGCCACCGGTCCGCGTGTGCTCGAGTTCAATGTCCGCTTCGGCGATCCCGAGACACAGGCGGTGCTGCCACGCCTGCGCTCAGATCTGCTGGCTCTCCTGGAGGCCGCCGCGCGACCCGGCGGCCTTGACGGTGTGCGGCTGGAGTGGTCTTCAGATTGGGCGGTCACCGTGGTGCTTGCCAGCGCCGGCTATCCGGCGTCCTCCTCCAGCGGCGATGTGATCAGTGGCCTGGAGGATGTTCCGGCTGGCATCGAGGTGACGCACGCGGGTACTGCCAGTGATGGGCAGCGGGTGTTCACCGCCGGCGGGCGTGTGCTGAACCTCACCGCCCTTGGGGAGGATCCCCTCTCCGCCCGCGACTCGGCGTATGCTGCTGCGCAGATGATCTCCTTCGATGGCATGCAGTTGCGAGCTGACATAGCCGCCCGAGCGATCGAGGTCTCCTCGTGAGCGAGCGACCCAGCGGATCAGAGAACGACCCCCGCGCCCAGGAGGGCAGACCGGGTGTGGCATCGGGGATTTCGCTCGTGCCGGAGCCGACCATCGCTGAGGAGATCGAGACGCAGCTAGAGGGCATCGACGTAGACGCCCCCCGCGTAGGCATCGTGATGGGCTCAAAGAGCGATATGGAGGCTATGGAGAAGGCGGCCCAGGAGCTCGCTGACCGGGGAATCCTGCACGAGATACGTGTGATGTCCGCTCATCGCGAACCCGACGTCGTCGCCGACTACGCCAAGGCGGCACAGATGCGTGGTCTGCGGGTGATCATCGCGGGCGCCGGAATCTCAGCGGCACTGCCAGGTGCGGTGGCGGCACACACGCGCCTGCCAGTGATCGGGGTACCGCTGTCTGGCCGCCTGAGTGCCGCTGGAGGTCTCGACGCGATTCTCTCGATCGTGCAGATGCCCCCAGGAGTTCCGGTGGCTTGTGTGGGCCTTGACAATGCCCGCAACGCAGCGATTCTCGCCGCCCAGATCCTCGGCGAGTAAGGGCGCCTACCTCAGCAGCGATAGCGGCTGCTCCAAACGCGCGCGCACCAGATCCAGCAGCTGGGCCGCTTCGGCGCCGTAGAGAATCCTGTGGTCGCAGGTGAGGGTGAGCGTCATCGTGTGACGGATCGTGAGCTCGCCCTCGACTGCCGCCGCCCGCGGCGCGAGCGCTCCCACTGCAAGGATCGCCGCCTGCCCCGGGGCGATGATCGCCGTGAACGAATCGATCCCATACATGCCGAGGTTTGAAACGCTGAAGGTCGCTCCCGCCAGCTGCGGAGGAGTGATGGTGCCCTCGCGGGCGCTGCTCGCAAGCGCGCGGGCCTGTGCAGCTATCTCCCAGATCGAACGCTCGTCGGCATCGTGGATGACGGGCACCAGCAGCGCGTCGTTGACAGCGACAGCCACGCCGATGTTGACCCGCGTGTGTAGTTCAAAGCGACCGTCCTTGTAGGTGGCATTGGCTCGCGGATGCTCACGCAAAGCCAGGGCGCACGCCTTGAGCACCATGTCGTTGAACGACGGAACCGTCTGCCCGTCGAGGGTATCCAGCGCCTTTAGCTGCTCTCTGAGCTGGACCGCGCACTCCATGTCGATGACTCGCTGGAGCGTGAACTCCGGGATCGTGGCCTTCGCCTCGGCCATTCGCCTCGCGACCAGGGACTGCGTGCGAGAAAGCTCGATGATCTGCGTCTGTCCCTTGGACTGGGAGGGCGCCTGAACGCCGGTCTGCATCGCGGCCTGCGTGGCGCGCTCTACGTCGGCTCGCACGATCCGCCCTCCAGGGCCGCTGCCGGACAAGGCCGATATGTCGACGCCATGGGTGCTCGCCAGCCGTCGCGCCAGGGGCGAAGCTTTGACCCGCTCGCCTCTCGCCGGCGGTGTGGGCGCGGTGGAGGTCTCGCCCGCGGAACCCGGGTCTGTCCGCGGATCGCCAGCAGCGGAGGGGCTCTGCGCCGACTCACTTGCCGGCGGGGTGTATGCCAGCTCGTGTTCGTGTGGTGGCGCTGGCGCTGCGGATGAGCTCTGCGGATGTTCGCCGGGAGCCAAGAGCTCGGCGATGCTGGCGCCGACCGGCAGCGTGTCTCCTTCCTTGGCGAGGATGTGCAGCGTGCCAGATTGGTCTGCCTCGTAGGTCATCGAGGCCTTGTCGGTCTCGATCTCCACGAGCTCCTGGCCACGCTCGATGCTAGCTCCCTCCGAGGCCAGCCACCGGATGATTGTGCCCTCCTCCATCGAGTCCGATAGGCGCGGCATCGGGACCTGACTCATGCGGCTCCCAGAGTGTGCAGCACGGCGGCTTCTATCCGATCCTCGCCGGGCAGCGCGGCGAGCTCGAGATTCTTGGCGTATGGCATCGGCACCTCGGCCAGGCCAACTCGCTCGACAGGGGCGTCTAGATCATCGAAGCAAACGTTCTGCACGCGCGCCGCGAGCTCAGCGGTGACGCCGTATGTGGGCCATCCCTCCTCGACACACACGACGTGGTTGGTGCGCACCACCGATTCGGCGACCGTCTCTACATCCAGCGGCCGCAGCGAGCGCAGATCGACGACCTCAGCGTTGATGTCGTGACGCTCCGAGAGGCGGTCGGCGACGGCTAGGCAGCGCACCGTCGCAAACGAATGAGCCACCAGCGTCACGTCGCTTCCGCTCCTGGCGACGGTGGCGCGCCCGATCGGCGTGAGCAGTTCGGGGTCGAGCGACACCGCGCCCTTCTCCTTGTAGATCGGCAGGTTCTCGATCACCAGCACCGGGTCATCATCGCGGATCGCTGCCTTGAGCAGGCCCTTGGCGTCGGCGGGGTTCGACGGTGCGAGCACCTTCAACCCGGGTGTGCCGGCGAACCAGCCATCGAAGGACTGCGAGTGCTGGGCGGTCAGCTGGTTGCCAGCCCCGTTGGGTGTGCGGATCACCAGCGGGCAACCCACCTGGCCGCCGAACATGGCCCTGACCTTGGCCGCGTGATTGACCACCTGGTCCATTGCCACGAGCAGAAAGTTGATCGTCATGATCTCGATCACCGGACGCTCGCCGAGCATCGCCGCTCCGACGCCAGCTCCAACGAACCCCTCCTCAGAGATTGGGGTGTCTCTGACCCGCTCGGGACCGAACTCGGCCAGCAGGCCGGCCGACACCTTGTAGGAGCCGTCGAAGACCCCGACCTCCTCGCCCATCAGGAATACCCGCTCATCCCGGGTCATCTCCTCGCGCAGGGCAAGCCGCAGCGCCTCCCGGTAGGTCATTGTCTCGGTCGGCCAGTCGACCGTGGCGCTCACTCGCCCAGCCCTCCATCGAAGACCAGTCGCTCTTCGCCGTAGGCGCTGCCCGGGCGCATGCGGGCGAACTGCTCGGAGCTCCCGGGCGCATACACCCCCCGCGCCAGTGTGTTGAGCTCTGGTTGAGGACTTGCTTCGGCAAAGCGTACGGCCTCAGCGACCGCCTCCAGCGCCCTGTGCTCGATCGACTCGAGCTCGTGCTCGCCAGCGCCATCGGCTAGCAGCCGGGTGCGCGTCTGGATGAGCGGATCGCTCGCCTGATGCTCACTGATCTCCTCACGGGTGCGGTAGGCCAGCCCGGCGTCGGCCACCGAGTGCCCACGGTAGCGATAGGTGAGTGTCTCGAGCACCGCTGGAAGGCGCTGCTCGCGTGCCCGGGTGAGCAGTCTCCCCGCGGCTTCGCTAACGGCCTGCAGATCGTCTCCGTCGACTCGCTCGCCGTGCATCGCAAACGCCGCCGCACGCTTGTAGAGGTTGGGCTCGGCGGATGCGCGCTCGACGCTGGTGCCCATCCCGTAGGCGTTGTTGATCACCAAATAGACAATCGGCAGCTGCCACAAAGCGGCCAGATTCAGCGACTCGTGCCAGGCTCCCATGTTCACAGCGCCGTCCCCCAACTCGCACAGAACCGCCGCGGTTCGGCCCTGGCGCACCAGGGCCAGAGCAAGCCCGGTGGCCACTGGCAGTTGCCCAGCCACGATCCCCCAGCCGCCGAAAAAGCCTCGCTCGGCGTCGAGCAGATGCATCGACCCGCCGCGTCCGCGCGCGCATCCGTCTCGGCGCCCGAAGAGCTCGGCCATCACCGCGTTTGGCGGCACACCACGTGCCAGCGCAAAGCCGTGGCAGCGGTAGCCGGCAACGAGCAGGTCGCTTTCGCGCATAGCGCTGAGCACACCGACGGTGGTCGCCTCCTGACCGGAGGAGAGGTGGCAGTAGCCGCCGATGCGCGCGGCCTTGTATTGACGCTCTGCCTCGGTCTCGAATTGCCTGATCAAGACCATCTGCTCGTAGCGCTCCAGGCGCCAGCGCAGAGCCGACGCGTCGGTGGGTGGTTGTGAAGCGCTGGTGGTCGCTGCGCTCATGACAGTCACCTCTGAAAGTACTCCGGATGCTCCTGCTCGATGTCCGGAAGCGCGGTGAGAACCATGCGCAGATGCTCGCGCAGGGCCTGCTCGGCCTCCTCGGGCTGGCGGCGGCGAACCGCTCCGACGACGGTTTCGTGCTCTTCGATCATCTCGTGGACGTAGTCCGGCAAAGTCATGCTCAGCCGCCGAATGCGGTTCAGGTGACCGCTGGCGCGCTGGCTCAGCGACCAGGCGATCCCGTGGCTAGAGAGATCACAGAGGGTGCGGTGTAGTTCGTCGTCGAAGAAGTAGAAGCGGTCGATGTCCTGCGAGCGGTAGGCCTCGTGTTGACTACGCACGATCGCGTCCAGGGCCGCCAGGTCTTCCTCTCCTGCCTGTTCGGTGGCGACTCTGACCGCGGCGCACTCCAGTGACTCCCGCACGAACTGCGCGTCGCTGATGGCCTGGTGGCTGATGCGTGAGACGTAGGTCCCGAGCTGGGGCACGATCTCGACCAGTCGGTCATCGCGCAGGCGCACGAGCGCCTCGCGAATCGGGGTCCGGCTGACACCGAGTCGATTGGCCAGATCCTTCTCGGATAGGCGCTGTCCAGGATGAAACTCGCTGCTGACGATCGCATCGCGCAGAAGCGAATACACGCGTCCCCTGGCCGCACCGCCGTTTGTCCGCTCGGATATCGAAATCTGCATATCCATCGAGCTGACATACTTGCATACAAGTATGCAAGTGGCAAGATGAATCGACAGGTGCGAAACGAAACGCGTCCGGGATAATCCAACCGTGATCGACCGTTACACCCGCCCTGAGCTCGGCGAGATCTGGAGCGAGCAGGCGCGCATGGAGTGCTGGAGGCGGGTCGAGGTGTCCGCCTGCGAAGAGCTGCCCTCTTTGCTCGGCGAGGGACAGGGACCGAACCCCTCCCAGCTCGAGACGATCCGCGCGGCGACGTTCACTGTCGAGGCCGTAGAGGAGCGCGAGCGCACCACCGACCACGATCTTGCCGCCTTCGTCGACGTGCTCGCCGCGGACGCCGGTGAGGCGGGGCGCTGGATCCACTTCGGGTTGACTTCCTCTGACGTCTTGGACACCGCGCTGGCGTTGCAGATCCGCGCTGCGGGCGAGGTCGTCCTGGAGGGCTCACAGCGGCTCCTCGCTGCGCTTGTCACTCGGGCGCGCGAGCACACCGCGACGCTATGCGTCGGGCGCACGCACGGCGTGCACGCCGAGCCGACGACATTCGGAGTAAAGCTCGCCGGCTTTGCCTTCGAGGCTCACCGCAACGCTCTGCGCCTGGAGCAGGCCTTCGCACAGGCGTCAGTGGGCGCGGTATCCGGCGCAGTCGGCACGTACGCCGCGACCAGCCCACAGTTCGAGGAGAGGGTCCTAAAACGCCTGGAGCTCGAGCGCGAGTCGATCTCCACGCAGGTCGTCGCGCGTGACCGTCATGCTCAGCTGCTCGTCGCGATCGCGCTCGCGGCCGCCGGGCTCGAGCGCCTAGCGACGGAGGTCCGCCACCTGCAGCGCACCGAGGTGCGCGAGGTCCAGGAGTCGTTCCGCTCAGGTCAGAAGGGCTCAAGCGCTATGCCGCACAAGCGCAACCCAATCAAGAGCGAGCAGATCGCCGGCTTGGCGCGAGTGCTGCGTGGAAACGCTCAGGCGGCGCTCGAGAATGTCGCGCTCTGGCACGAGCGCGACATCTCCCACTCCTCGGTGGAGCGCATCATCCTTCCCGACTCGACGATCCTGATCGACTATCTCCAGCACCGAGCGATCGCGCTCGTGGAGGGCATGATCGTTGACTCTCAGCGCATGCGCGAGAACCTAGAGCTCACCTTCGGCGCGCTGTTCTCCCAGCGCGTGCTGCTGGCGCTGGTCGAGTCCGGCATGAGCCGCGACGAGGCCTACTACGAGGTGCAGCGCACCGCTCAGCAGGCGTGGGACACGCGCACCCAGCTGCGCGAGCTCTTGGCCGTGGACCCCGTGGCGGCAAAGCTCGACCTCCAGGCAATCTTTGACTACTCCCACTATGTCCGCTACGCCGAGGAGATAGTCCAGCGCCTCGACGGGATATCTTCCCGCGCGTGAGCGCTCTCGACAACCTGCCCCTCATCACCAGCGGCAAGGTCCGCGAGATGTACGAGCTGGGCAGCGGCGAGGGCATGACGGTGCCTGCGCTGCTGATGGTCGCCAGCGACAGGATCTCTACCTACGACGCCGTGCACCCGACGCCGATCCCGGACAAGGGCAGGGTGCTCACCGGCCTGTCGGTGTTCTGGTTTGCCAAGACCGTCCAGATCGTGGCCAACCACCTGATCTCGGCCACCGAGGGCGTGCCCGAGGAGGCGCGTGGACGGGCCCTGGCCGTGCGCAGGCTACGGATGCTTCCCGTGGAGTGCGTGGTGCGCGGCTACATCACGGGGTCCGGCTGGAAGGACTACCAGGCGACGGGTTCTGTATCGGGAATTGCGCTGCCGGCGGGCCTGCGCGAGTCTGAGCGGCTGCCCGAGCCGATCTTCACCCCGAGCACCAAGGCCGATGAGGGTCACGACGAGGCGATCGACTTCGAGCGGGCGGCCGAGTTGGTTGGCGATGCGACGTTGATGGACCGGGTCAGGGACGCATCGGTCGCGCTGTACTCCTTTGCTGCCGAGCATGCGCGCGCCAAGGGGGTGATTCTGGCGGACACCAAGTTTGAGTTCGGCCTGGACGAGGCCGGGGAGCTGGTCCTCGGCGACGAGGTGCTGACGCCGGATTCCTCGCGCTATTGGCCAATGGATGGTTACGAGATCGGTCGCGGCCAGCCGAGCTTCGACAAGCAGTATGTGCGCGACTGGGCCTCGGCCAGCGGCTGGGACAAGCGCCCGCCTGCGCCCGCGATTCCCGAGGAGGTCGTTGGCGGCACCCGGGCCCGTTATATAGAGGCGTATGAGCTGATCACCGGCGAGCCCTTCCAGGCTTGGCTTGACCGCACCAGCCCGAGCGTCTAGATGCGAGCGCGCGTGCTGATTCGTCCCAAGGCGGGCATCCTCGACCCCCAGGGCGTCGCGGTCGAGCGTGCGCTACCGGCACTGGGATTCGAGGATGTCTCCGGCGTCCACATCGGCCGGCTGGTGGAGCTCGACGTGCAGGACCCCAGCCAGCTGCAGGCAATGTGCGAGAAGCTGCTCGCCAACCCGCTGATCGAGGACTACGAGGTGCAGCTCCTCGACGGCAGCCAGTGACGTGAAGTTCGGTGTACTGCAGTTTCCCGGCTCCTGCGACGAGGTCGATGCGCTCCAGGCGGCTCGCCGCGTCGGGGACGCGGAGCTGCTGTGGCACGGTGAGCGCGACCTGCGTGGTGCCGATGCGATCGTGGTGCCCGGCGGCTTCTCCTACGGTGACTACCTGCGCGCGGGCGCGATCGCACGCTTCGCCCCGGTGATGGAGTCGGTTATCGCCTTCGCCAACGACGGCGGCCCGGTGCTGGGGATCTGTAACGGCTTCCAGGTTCTGTGCGAGGCCCGCCTGCTGCCTGGGGCACTTCTACCGAACGCGAACCTGCGCTTCACCTTTCGCCAGGTGAAGCTCGAGATCGCAAACCCGGATTGCGCGTTCACCAGCGCAGCCGCCGGGGCAGCCTCTCTGAGCATCCCGGCCAAGCACTCGTGGGGCCGCTACTACGCCGAGGAGCACACCCTGGATGAGATGGAGCGGACTGGCCAAGTGGTGTTGCGCTACCTCCCGGGGCACAACTTCAACGGCTCGCTGCGTGACATCGCCGGTGTCCAAAACGCCACGGGCAACGTGTTCGGCTTGATGCCACACCCCGAGCACGCCGTCGATGAAATGACCGGATCGACAGACGGTCTGCGCATCTTCGAGTCGATGCGCCTCACCGTTGAGGGCGCACGTGCCTGAGGACACCGTGGCGCTACCGAGCGTCGAGGACGCGCTCGCGCTCGGCCTGACGGCGGCGGAGTACGAGCTGGTCTGTGAGAAGCAGGGCCGTGCGCCCAACGTTCTGGAGCTCGCCATGTACTCGCTGCTGTGGAGCGAGCATTGCGCCTACAAGCACTCCAAGAAGCTTCTGCGCACGCTTCCCACGGAGGGGCCACACGTGGTCATGGGCCCCGGCGAGAACGCGGGAGCGGTCGATGTCGGCGGCGGGCTCGTGTGCGCGTTCAAGGTCGAGTCACACAACCATCCAAGCGCAGTGGAGCCGTTCCAGGGAGCCGCAACCGGAGTCGGCGGGATCCTGCGCGACATCTTCGCCATCGGCGCCCGCCCAATCGCTGTGCTTGACTCACTGCGCTTCGGCGAGCCCTCCACGGCGCGCTCGCGCTACCTGCTCGACGGCGCCGTGCGCGGCATTGGCCACTACGGCAACTCGATCGGCGTGCCGACGGTCGGCGGCGAGCTCTATTTCGAGGGCCCCTACGAGCACAACTGCCTGGTCAACGCGATGGCGCTCGGTCTAGCCCCGGCCGACCGTCTCGTGCGCAGTGCCGCCACCGGCATGGGCAACGTGTTGGTGCTGTTTGGTGCCTCCACCGGCCGTGACGGCATCGGCGGCGCCTCGGTGCTCGCCTCGGCCGAGCTCGGCGCCGATGAAGACAAGCGCCCGACGGTCCAGGTCGGAGATCCCTTCGAGGAGAAGAAGCTGATGGAGTGCTCGCTGGAGCTGCTGGAGCGCGGGCTGCTGGTGTCCCTTCAGGACCTCGGCGCGGCCGGCCTAACCTCCTCCGCGTGTGAGATGGCTTCCAAGGGAGAGATGGGGATCGACATCGAGCTGGCCCAAGTGCCGCTGCGCGAGCCCGACATGCAGCCGTTTGAGATCATGGTCAGCGAGTCCCAGGAGCGGATGCTGTGTGTGGTCACACCGGCAAACGTGGGAGCGGTGCTCGAGCTGTGTAAGAAGTGGGAGGTCACCGGCACGGCGATCGGCGCGGTGACCGACACCGGCCAGATCAGGGTCTTCACCGGCGGGGAGCTCGTCGGGGACATGCCGGTGCGTGCGCTGGTAGACGAGTGTCCGCTGTATGACCTCAAACCCGAGCGCCCCTCTCAGCCGATCTATCCGCCCGCCGCGGCGGTGCTCTCCGGCGAGGAGTCCCCGACCGAGACGTTGCTGGCGCTGTTGGCCTCGCCAAACATCGCCTCGCGCCGTCCGGTGTTTGAGCAGTACGACGCGATCGTCCAGTCGCGCACGGTGCGCCGGCCAGAGCAGGCCGACGCGGCCGTGCTGGCGCTACCAGACGGAGGCGCGCTCGCGGTGAGCATCGACTGCAACGGCAGACGTGTCGCCGCAGACCCCTACCTGGGCACGATCGAGGCCACATTGGAGTGCGCTTCGAATCTCGCCTGTGTGGGCGCCGAGCCGCTGGGCACCACCAACAACCTGAACTTCGGAAACCCGGAGAAGCCGCATATCGCCTGGCAGCTCACCGAAGCGGTGCGTGGTCTGGCCGAGGCCTGTCTGGCCCTCGGGGCGCCGATCGTCGGTGGCAACGTGTCTCTATACAACGAGGGCGCCGCAAGTGGGCCGATCTACCCAACGCCGGTGATCGGGATGGTCGGCCGGATACCCGCGCTCGCTCTCTGCGGGCGCCTGGGGTTCGTCAACGAGGGCGACGAGATCGCGCTGGCCGGCGCCTGCTCCTCTTCGCTGCTCGCCAGTGAGTTGGCAAAGCTTCGCGGTGAGATCCTGCCGGACGCCTTGGCGCAGTTCGACCTCCAGGCGATCTGTGCCACCCAGCGCGCGGTCGCCCAAGCTGTCGCGGCCGGACGGCTTCAGAGCGCGCACGACATCGCCGAGGGTGGCCTGGCGGTTGCCGTGGCAGAGTGCTGCCTGGCGGGCGGCCTTGGCGCCAGCGTCACGCTGGAAGAGAGCGGGGATCCGACCACGGCCCTGTTCGGTGAGGCTCCGGGCCGTTTCTTGCTGAGCGGCGCCACCGCCCAGATGGAGCTCCTGGCGCAGGAGATACCGCTCGAGCGGATCGGAACCGTTGGCTCTGAGCGCGTACTCCTAACGGCGGGCCAGGCCCGCCTTGACTGCACCCTGGCCGAGCTCGCCCGGGCGCACGGCTCGCTGGGCGCACTCCTACCATAGGCAGCTGCTGCTAGTTTGTTGCTGTGAGGTGCTCAAAGGACCGCTCTGGAAGCGGCCGTCGTCCTCAGAAGAGCCCGTCAGACTTGGACTCCGGCACTCAACTTACCCGCGATGGACCGCGCGATGAGTGTGGGGTCTTCGGCATCTACGCCCCGGGCCACGAGGTATCTCGCCTCTCCTATTTCGCGCTTTACGCGCTCCAGCACCGCGGGCAGGAGTCTGCGGGCATCGCGGCGGCGGATCGGGGTGGGCAGATCATCACTCGCCGCGAGCTCGGTCTTGTCAGTCAGGTCTTCACCGAGAACGATCTGCGCACGCTCGCGGGGGAGCTGGCCATCGGACATGTCCGATACTCGACGACTGGATCGAACGCCTGGGAGAACTCCCAACCGGTTCAGCGCTCGCAGGGCACCAACGGCTCACGGCGAGAGGTCGCCCTCGCGCACAACGGCAACCTGATCAACGCGCTGGAGCTGCACGAGGAGCTGCTCGAGCGGGGCGTCACTTTCAGCTCCACCTCGGACTCGGAGATCATCGCCGCAATGATCGCCACCCACCCCGCCGAGCAGGTCGAGGACGCGATAGCCGACGTGCTGCCGCGCCTGCGCGGGGCATTCTCGATCGTGGCCATGACAAAGGATCGGTTGGTGGCCTTCCGCGATCCTCACGGCCTGCGCCCGCTGTCGATCGGCGCTCTAAAGCCGACCGGAGAGGACGGCTCGGCTGGAGAGGCGCGCTACTGCGTGGCCAGCGAGTCATGCGCGTTTGACATCATCGGCGCGAGCTTCATTCGGGATGTGGAACCAGGAGAGATGGTCACACTCGATGAGCGTGGCCTCTCCAGCCAACACGTGTTGCCGGGACAGAGACGCGCCTTCTGCGTCTTTGAGTACATCTATTTCGCGCGGCCGGACTCGCGCATGAACGATCAGGTGCTGCAGGTCGCCCGCGGACGGATGGGCGAGATCCTTTGGCGGGAGGCGCCGGTGGACGCGGACCTCGTGATCGCCGTCCCGGACTCCGGCAACCCCGCGGCGCGCGGGCTGGCACGCGCGGCGGGCCTTCCTCAGGACGACGGTTTTGTCAAGAACCGCTACGTCGCACGCACCTTCATCCAGCCCGGCCAAGAGCTGCGCAAGCATGGCTTGCGCCTGAAGTTCAACCCTCTGCCAGAGGTTGTCGGGGGCAAGCGCCTGGTGGTGGTCGACGACTCGATCGTGCGAGGTAACACCACTCGCCAGATCGTTCAGATGCTCCGCGACGCGGGAGCCCGTGAGGTGCACATGCGGATCTCGGCGCCGCCGATCAAGCATCCCTGCCACTACGGCATCGACATGTCAACGCGTGAGGAGATGATTGCCCACGGTCGCAGCACCGAGGAGGTGGCCGCCGAGCTGGGATGCGATTCGCTTCACTACCTCTCGCTCGAGGGTGTCTATGAGGCGGTGAGGGGCAATCGCGCCGGGCACTGCGACGCGTGCTTCAGCGGCACATATCCGTTGGAGGGCAGCTCCGAGGCGCAGGGTAAGTACGCCCTGGAGGAGCCGACGGGCCCCTCGCTCGGGTTGTTGCGAGTCTGAAGGTCCGTTGCGGCTGCGGCGTACAGGCCGCTGCCATGGATCTCTAGAGGAATCTGTCGTCGCGCGCGGCTGAGGCGTCGCTGTAAGGGTTGTTGTACGGGTGTGGTGCGATATCGCCGCGCGGGTCTGGGCGCAGCGCGCTCGCAAGCGCGAGAAGGAATGTGAGGATGACGATGAGTGATCCAAGCATGAGAATCCCCCTTGGGTTGTCTAAAAGGACTCACTGCAAGTGATAGCTGTGGGTGATCGATGGTTCTGTGAAGTCGGTCACATCATCAGGGTCTCGCGAGGTCGTTATCGTGGCGGACTCGATGAGAAGCTCCCCCGATCGCCCGCTTGCTCTGGCCGTTCTGGTCTCCGGCGCTGGCACCAACCTGCAGGCGCTGCTCGATAGCGTTCACGGCAGCGAGGCAGAGGTCGTGGCGGTCGCCTCCAGCGTGCCGGCGGTGCTTGCGCTTGAGCGAGCCGCGGCTCACGGAGTGCAAACCGCCGTGTTCGAGCGCTCTGACTACGAGGATCGCCAGACACGTGATCTGGCGATCGCGGATTGGCTTCAGCTACGCGGCACGGACCTCGTGGTGCTCGCCGGCTACATGGAGCTGCTCAGCTCCGCCTTCCTGGAGCGCTTTCCCGCCGCGGTTATCAACGTCCATCCCTCTTTGTTGCCTGCCTTTCCGGGCCTGCACGCAATCGAGCAGGCGCTTGCGTATGGCGTGAAGACGTTCGGCGTCACAGTTCACTTCGTTGATGCGGGTGTGGACTCAGGGCCGGTGATCCTGCAGGGGGCGGTGGAGCTGCCCGACGTGCACGATCCCGAGGAGGTTCTGCAAGCGCTGCGCCCGCTCGAGCACACACTTCTTCCAGAGGCGGTGCGCCTGTTTGCGCGTGGCGCGCTGCACCCCGACCCCGAGAACCCTCGCCGGATAATCTGCCAGCCGTGAGCGCCGAGAACGAGCAGGCCAGCCCCGCCGGCATTGAACGTGCCGAGCCCGGTGAGGTGCGGGTGCAAAGAGCGCTGCTATCGGTGTCTGACAAGACTGGGATCGTCGAGTTCGCACGCGCTCTCGCCGAGCTGGGCATTGAGATCGTCTCCACTGGCGGCACGGCACGCGTGTTGGCAGAGGACGGCGTGCCGGTGCGTGCGATCGAGCAGTTCACCGGCTTCCCGGAGATGATGGATGGGCGCGTAAAGACGCTGCACCCTCGTCTTTATGCGGGCCTGCTGGCCGTGCGCAGCGACGACGCGCATCTGCGGGCGGCGGCCGAGCATTCGATCGAGCCGGTGGATCTCGTGTGCGTGAACCTCTACCCGTTCGAGGACACCGTGGCGCGCGGGGCCCCGGCGGCGGAGGTAGTCGAGAACATCGACATCGGCGGTCCCACGATGATCCGAGCGGCCGCCAAGAACCACGCGTTTGCGGCTGTGGTGGTGGACCCAGCGGACTACGAGGGCGTGCTCGACGAGCTGCGCCAGTCCGAAGGCCGCCTGGCTCTAGTCACCCGCGAGCGGCTCGCCGCCGCGGCGTTCGCGTGCACGGCACGCTATGACGCGGCGATCACAACGTGGTTCTCTCCGCGAGTCCACGAGGGCTTTCCACCCACTTGGAATGACTCCTTCGAGAAGGTCAGTGATCTGCGCTACGGCGAGAACCCTCACCAGCAGGCCGCCTTTTACGCTCGTGTGGGCTCTCCGACGCACCTGCTCGCCGGGGTGGAGCAACTGCACGGCAAGGAGCTGTCCTTCAACAACCTGCTCGACCTCTCCTCGGCCCGTGAGTTGCTGGAGGAGTTCGACGGTCCGGCCTGCGTGATCGTCAAGCACAACAATCCCTGCGGCTGCGCGATCGCGGAGAACGTTCAGGGCGCTTACGAACGGGCCTTCGCTTGCGACCCTCAGAGCGCCTACGGGGGTGTGATAGCCGTCAACAGACCGGTCGACCGGGCCTGCGCGGAGCGGCTCGCGGGACAGTTCATCGAGGTCCTGCTCGCGCCCGACTTCGATCCCGCGTCCCTCGAGGTGTTGCAGGCCAAGAAAAACGTCCGCCTGCTCCAGCTGCCCGACTGGCCGGCACCTAGCGGCGAGGTCGAATCAAAGCCGGTCATCGGCGGGCTGCTGATGCAGACCCGCGACGCGGTGGACGAGGGTCGCGAGCAGATGCGCGCGCTCAGCGCCCGTCAGCCCAGCGAGGGCGAGTGGCAGGACATGCTCTTCGCCTGGAAGGTCTGCCGGCACGTACGCTCCAACGCGATCGTGATCGCAGCGGCCGGTGCGACGATCGGGATCGGCGCCGGACAGATGAGCCGGGTGGATGCTGTCCGGATCGCGATCGAGAAGGCTCGTGAAGCCCAGCCCGAGCTACTCGACGGTTCCGCACTCGCCTCAGACGCCTTCTTCCCCTTTGCCGACGGGCCCGAACTGGCCATGGGGGCGGGAGTGAGCGCGATTGTCCAGCCCGGTGGATCGGTTCGCGACGAGGAGGTCGTGGCCGCCGTGGATGGCGCCGGGGCGGCGATGATCGCCACCGATCGCCGTCACTTTCGCCACTAGATTCATCGGGATCGCCGGTGAGTGCTTCCGGGCGCCTCAGCGGCGATGTAGCATCAGGGCATGTGCCGAAACATTCGTACTCTCCACAACTTTCAGCCCCCGGCAAGCGAGGATGAGATTCATGCTTCCTCGCTGCAGTACGTGCGCAAGATCAGCGGCTTCACGAATCCGTCGCAGGCCAACGCAGAGGCCTTCGAGCGGGCGGTGCAGGCCGTGGCCGACGCTTCCCGCGAGCTGCTGAGCGAACTCGTGACGAACGCGCCGCCTAAGGACCGCGAGGTCGAGGCCGCCAAGGCCCGCGCGCGATCCGCCGCACGCTTCGCCGCTTAGAGGCAAGTAAGGAGCCCTTCGATGCCGGGCGCCGTCCCCGGGGGAATCTTGACAAACCCAACATAACGATATATCGTGTTGATACTTTGATAGTTCACGATAGGAGTTCGTTATGTTTGCAAGTGCAACTAGTATGAGCGGAGAAGCTCACTTCCAGCACGATGATTTTTGTGACCTGCGTGGCCTCTGGCGCGCAATGGCAGACGCGGCTGGCCGTTGCGGCCCGGCCGGCCCCGGCGCGGGTCCCGAGAAGGGCCGACACGCTCACCACCGCCACCACGGCTTCGGACCAGGAGGCGACTTTGGATTCGTCTTCGGCCCCGGCTTTGGGCCGGGGCGAGGCCCACGTGGACGTGGGCGCAAGGCACGTCGTGGGGATATCCGCACCGCGGCGCTACTGCTGCTCGCGGAGGAGCCGCGCAACGGCTACCAGATCATGCAGGAGATAGAGGAGCGCAGCGAGGGTGTCTGGCGTCCGAGCCCCGGCTCGGTATATCCGGCGCTCGCCCAGCTCGAGGACGAGGGGCTGATCCGCTCCGAGGAGACCGAGGGCCGCAAGGCTTTCGCGATCACGGACGCCGGGCGCAAGCTGCTCGATGAGCGTCCGAGCGATGGTCGGGCGCCATGGGAGCAGATGAGCGGCGAGTTCAGCCAGGGTGCCTTTGAGCTGGGACGCTTGATGCGCGAGGTTGCCGGGGCGTTCGCTCAGGTGATGCGAACCGGAAGCGAGACCCAAGTGGCGCGTGCACGCGAGGTGCTGGACGGGGCACGCAGGGATCTGTACCGGATCCTCGCCGACGGTGAGGAGTCTGAGCGCGGCTGAGCTCGCGCTACGGTGTGGGCGTGCCATCTGATCTCCCACCCGCTGTTCTGGTCGAGGGTCTAGCCAAGCGCTACAAAGAGATCGAGGCGGTCAGAGGTATCGATCTGGAAGTGCCGCGCGGCGAGACCTTCGGCTTTCTCGGGCCAAACGGCGCCGGCAAGTCGACCACGATCGGCATGCTCTGCACGTTGGTGCGTCCCACCGGCGGCTCTGCTCGGGTCGCCGGTCACGACGTGCAAAGCGAACGCAACGAGGTGCGGCGCAACATCGGCCTGGTCTTCCAGGACACAACGCTGGACGGCTACCTGACAGCCGAGCAGAATCTGCGCCTGCACGCCGAGCTCTATGGCGTGCCGCGTGAGAGCGTGGGCGAGCGGATGCGCCAGGTGATGGAGATGGTCGGTCTGTGGGATCGTCGGCGCAGTCTCGTGGGAACCTTCTCCGGCGGGATGAAGCGACGCTTGGAGATCGCCCGCGGTCTGCTTCACTCCCCGCGAGTTCTGTTCCTTGATGAGCCGACGGTCGGCCTGGATCCGCAGACACGCAGCTCGATCTGGAGCTACATCTCCGA
>DATBPE010000236.1:0-8255 GCA_036561505.1 Solirubrobacteraceae bacterium | reverse complement strand
CGCTTCCAAACATCCCCACCCTCGTTCTCTCTGGCGCCCAGGACCTCAGGACCCCGACTTCAAACGCCCGTCAGATCGCAGCGCAAATACCGAACGCCCGCCTGCTGGTGGTCCCATTCACAGGCCATTCGGTGCTGGGATCCGACTTCAGTGGCTGCGCCCAGAGCGCCGTGGCGGCCTTCTTCGAGAGCGTCACGATCAGACCGTGCAAATCCGAAGCAAACCGGTTCGGTCCGACACCTGTCACTCCCACCAAGCTGGCTTTTGTCAAGCCGATCCCTGGCCTGAGCGGCAAGCCAGGCCGCACGTTGACAGCCGTACTGGACACGGTGGTTGACCTCAGCCGCCAGGTCGTCGGCGCCACCCTGCAGGCCGACCAAGAACTTCCCTCGGGGTCGAGCTTCGGGGGGCTGCACGGCGGTTACGCCAGACTGACCAAATCAGCCGTGCGTTTGAACGACTTCACCTTCGTGAATGGTGTGCAGCTGACCGGCTCCCTGCCTGTCAAGAGTGGCCAGATACAGCCGGCGAGCATCCGGATCACCGGCAGCGCGGCCTCACACGGGACGATCAGGATCGGCTCGACAAAAAGCGCGAGCGGCACTCTGGAAAACCACCGCTTCAACGTCAACCTCGCCAACGCGCACATCTCGAGCACAGGGCTCGGCGACTGGCCGACACACCCAGTGCAGTTTCCGCTGGGCCCGCTGGCCCACATTCGCTAGCGAGCCTGACAGCTTGGCTGGCGCAAGCTCGCCGCTAGGCTGAGAGCATGCCCAACGCCCTGGCAGGCGAGAGTTCCCCCTATCTGCGCCAACACCAGGAGAATCCGGTGGATTGGCTGCCGTGGGGCGAGGAGGCTCTGCGTAGAGCCCGCGATCGAGACCGCCCGCTTTTGGTATCGATCGGCTACTCGGCCTGTCACTGGTGTCACGTGATGGAGCGTGAGTCATTCGAGGATCCGGGTGTGGCGGCGCTGATGAACGAAGAGTTCGTGTGCGTGAAGGTCGATCGCGAGGAGCGCCCGGACATCGACGCCATCTACATGGAGGCGGTGCAGGTGATGACGGGCCACGGAGGCTGGCCGTTGAACGTCTTCCTCACCCCCGAGCTCTCGCCGTTCTACGGCGGCACCTACTTTCCACCCGAGCCGCGTCACGGCATGCCCGCCTTCTCCCAAGTGCTGCAGGCGGTCGCCGAGGCCTGGCGCGAGGGGGCCGGTGAGATCCGTGTTTCGGGCGAGCGCCTACGGGAGCGCCTGTCCGGAGGCGCGCAGCTCACGCCCTCCACCGAGCCACTCGACCGCGGTGCTATCGCCGGAGCTGTCTCAGCACTCGAACGTTCTTATGATGAGCGCCATGGTGGCTTTGGCGGGGCACCTAAGTTCCCGCAGACACCCGTGATCGAATTCCTGATGGCCCACCACCGCCAGGGAACCGTCCCAGAGATACAGACCGGCGCGGCGAGAATGGCCCTGCAGACCCTGCGTGCCATGGCCGGCGGCGGTATCTATGACCAACTCGGCGGCGGCTTTCACCGCTACGCCGTGGATGAGCACTGGACGGTCCCCCATTTCGAGAAGATGCTGTATGACAACGCGCTGCTGGCGCGTGCCTACCTGAACGGGTTCAAGCTCTGCGGTGAGCCCCGGCTGTTGGAGGTGTGCCTGCAGACACTGGAATGGGCGCTGCGGGAGATGAGGGGCCCGGAGGGCGGTTTCTACTCGGCGCTGGACGCCGACAGCGAAGGTGTCGAGGGACGCTTCTACCTCTGGAACCTGGCCTCGATCACCGAGGCTCTGGGCGATGACGCCACGGTTGGGATCGATTGGCTGGGGGTCAGCGAGCACGGAAACTTCACCGATCCACATCACCCCGAGCCGGGGCTGAATGTGCTCAGCGATCGAGGACCTCGACCCGATCCCGCCACCCGCCAGCGCATTCGGCACAAGCTCCTGGAAGCCCGCCAGCCACGGGTCAGACCCGATCTGGACGACAAGCGCCTGACGAGCTGGAACGCACTGATGATCTCCGCGCTGGCAGAAACCGGTGCATATCTGCAGAGCGCCGCTGAGGACTCAGAGCAAAAGAAGCTAGGGGAGCAGATGGTGAGCGCCGCCGTGCAATGCGCCGAGTTCATCCTCGAGCAACTGCGCCGGGAGGACGGCAGGTTGCTCCGTGTCTACACCCCCGCTGGAGCGAAGCTCTCAGGCTACCTCGAGGACTATGCGTTCCTGCTGGAGGCGCTGCTGGCGCTATATGAAGCGACCTTCCAGGAGCGCTGGTTTGCCTTGGCGCGCGAGCTGGCTGAGGAGATGATCGATCTCTTCTCCGACTCAAAGGACGGCGGCTTCTTCTCAACCGCCTCAGATCACGAACAGCTGTTCACCCGGCGCAAGGATCTCGAGGACTCCCCAATCCCGGCTGGATCCTCCAGCGCGGCGCTCGCCCTGCTGCGCTTGTCCGCTCTCAGCGGCGAGCGGATCTATGAGGAGCAGGCATTGGGGGTGCTGAGGTTGGAGCACGAGATCGCGACCCGTCACCCGCAGGCCTTCGGTCACCTTCTGCGAGCGCTTCAATTTCATCTGGAGCCCGTCCGACAGGTGGCGATCGTCGGCTCTGACCGAGCGGCGCTCGAGCGCGTGGTGCGCCGCCGGACGGACGCAAACATGGTGTTGGCCGCATTCTCCGGAGAGCCAGGAGCCAAGACGATTGTGGGGTTGCTCGAGGGCCGCACACCGATAGAAGGCAGCGCGGTGGCGTATGTATGTGAACACTTCAGTTGCCGGGCGCCGACCAGTGACCCATCTCAACTCGCGACCCTGCTCACTTAGCGCCACAGAGGCCACGCGCAGACCTGGACCAGTCCGCACAGGCGTGCCACGCGACCTTCGGCCCTTCCGGGGCGACAGCCGTGAGCGAGGCTAGTGTTTGCTGGCTGCCTCTAGCTGCGAGAGATCGATGGCACCGCTCGGTGCCGTGATCGTGACCGGCTGGTTCCAGCGATCAAAGGTGATCGTGCCGCCTTCGGAGCCGGTCTTTGAGAGCTCGATCGGATATGGCTTGCCGGTGGCGGCCACGTAGAGGGTCCCGCCCTTGGACTTGTCGTTGATCCCGATCGCCTTCTGTCCAGCGATGGTGGTGATCGAGCCCTTGGCGAGCGCTCCGTGACCCACCAGCGTCGTGTCGATCAGCTTGCGCATGTCGGTCAGGGAGCTGATCACGCTCAGTTCGCCGCTGGTGCTCGGCGCCTTCAGCCACTTGCCCTTGAACAGCTGTGCCGCCGCTGCCCCACCGAGGCTGCGGTAGAAGGAGGGACTGCCCTTGATGTAGGCGGTTCCTCCCAACACGACCAGTTCGAAGCTCGCACCTTTCTCGGAAATCTGCCCGCTGCCGCCCTTTCCGGCCTGCAGACTCAGATCGAGTGACAGCGCCGTGCTGCCGGACGTCTGGGAACCCGAGACGTGCACCGAGGTGGCGCTATCAGCGGCCGATTTGGCTTCCGCGATGATTTGATCGGCGGACTTGGAGGCCACACCGTTTTCTGAGGAGCTCCCACCGCCACAACCACTGATCGCAACCAGCGCCAGCGGGGCAGCCATGAGCGTGAGCGTCTTTATTCGCACAGTGATCGGCACACTAAACAGCGATCCGGACAACACTTGTTCCACCCCTCTCACAGCTATCTGCATCACCGGATCACAGTATCGGGCGATCTAGAGAATGGATAGGTAGCGGTCGAGCTCCCACTGCGTGACCTGCACTCTGTAGTCATCCCACTCCTGACGCTTGATCTCCACGTAACGGTTGAACATGTGCTCGCCGAGGGTACGCAGAACGAGCTCTGACTCGGCGGTGAGCTCAATCGCCTCTCCAAGTGTCTCCGGCAGCTGGTCGATCCCCAGCCGCCGGCGCTCCTCACCCGAGAGGTGGTAGAGATTCTGCTCCATCGGCTCGGGCAGCTCATACCCCTTCTCGATACCCTCGAGCCCCGCCTGCAGGAGCACCGCGAAGGTCAGATACGGGTTGCAGGCCGGATCGGGGCAGCGCAACTCCATGCGCGTGGTCTGCTCCTTGCCGGGGTGATACAGCGGTACGCGTACCAGTGCTGAGCGGTTGCGACGCGACCACGCCACATACACGGGCGCCTCGAAGCCGGGCACCAGACGCTTGTAGGAGTTCACCCACTGGGCGAAGATCGAACTGATCTCCCGTGCATGCTTGAGTTGGCCTGCGATGAACGCCTTACCGATGTCCGAGAGGAAGTACTGATCCTCGGCATCGAAGAACACGTTGCGTCCGTCCTTGAACAGCGACTGGTGCGTGTGCATGCCCGAGCCGTTCTCACCGAACAGCGGCTTTGGCATGAAGGTGGCGTGCCAGCCGTACTTCATGGCGTACTCCTTGACGGTGATGCGGTAGGTCATGCAGTCGTCGGCCATCTTCATCGCGTCTGAGTAGCGCATGTCGATCTCGTGCTGGGAGGGGCCGACCTCGTGGTGGGTGTACTCGACGTGGATGCCGAGCTGCTCGAGCGCCAGCACCGTCTCGCGCCGCACATCTGAGCCTGCGTCGAGCGTCGTCAGGTCGAAGTAGCCGCCCTCATCGAGGACCTCTGTGGACTTCGAATCTTTGAATAGGAAGTACTCGAGCTCGGGTCCGACGTTGAAGGTGTCAAAGCCCATCGTCCGCGCCCGCTTCAGCGCCCGGCGCAGTACGTGACGTGGATCACCCTCGTAGGGGTTACGCTCGGGAGTCAGGACGTCGCAGAACATCCTCCCCACCCCCTGCTCCGCCGGCCGCCACGGCAGCACCGCGAACGTGGCGGGGTCGGGCATGGCGATCATGTCGGACTCCTCGATCGCGTTGAAACCGGTAATCGAGGATCCGTCGAAGCCCATCCCGGCGTCGAAAGCGTCGTCGAGCTCCTCGGCGTTGATCGAGAACGACTTCAGCTGACCGAGGATGTCTGTGAACCAGAAGCGGATGAAGCGAATGTCACGCTCGTCAACGATCGCCTTGACGTCCTCGGCGGTCTTGGGAAGGTCGACCATGTGGCGCTGAGCGTATTGGATGTTCTCTGCCGCCGCCATCGACTGTTGGCCAAAGAAGACTGTCCGCGGGCTCTTTGGGTGTGTAGCGCAAGCCACCCACGAGTGGCTCGTTTGAGCGAGACTGGCCGCTGGCGCTACCTTGCGGCCATGGATGTGCATGCACGGCCCGCCGAGATCGCCGACGAGGACGAGGTGGTCGCGATCATCCTTGCCGCCATGGACACATATAGGCGATGGCATCCAGGCTGGACCGTGCCCGCTGATGCCGAAGAGCGCGAGCGGGCACGCTGGCAGGAGGGCAACCCAACCTCCGCTTGGCTAGTGGGATCGGTGGAAGAGCGGATCGTGGGTGTCAGCCGTTGGGTGGGCGGCGAGCCGGCGAGCCTGTCACTGCTGATGATCGACCCAAAACATTGGCATCTGGGCGTTGGCCGCGCACTGCACGAGCAGACCCTGGCTGGGATGAGGCGGATGGGAGCCCGGGCAGCACGCCTGAGCGTGCCGAAGGCCAATCTACGTGCCCGAGATTTCTACGAGCGCGGCGCTTGGCAGAGGACTGAGACACCCGGTGTCATCCACGGGTGGCTTGGGCTGTGCATGCTCCAGTACACCCGCACACTGGGGGATGTGACCGATACGTCGTGAGCCGGCAACGTTGGGCAGCTGGCTGGGCGAAGCCGTTCAGCGAGCCCAGCCGCGCCGCTGACCGATCACGAAGGTCGGGCGGTCAGCGAGACGTGCTTGCTCAGTGCCCTGCGACGGCGGCGACGAAATCGGCTATCGCCTTGGCTTCTTGTCCTTGATAGAGCAAAGCCGGCATCTGCCCGTTGCCGCGAGCGAAGCCCGTTTGGATCGCGCTCAGCACAAACGCCTCGCGGCTCGAGTTCGTCGCGCCGCTCTTGGGTATCAGCTCATCGAGGTTTGGCCCTATCCGTCCAACGGACTTGACCGCGGCGAGTGTGTGACAGACCCCGCAGGAGTGTGCGAACAGTTCGCGTCCCTGCTGCTGCTCGCCGTTGAGGTGTGTTCCCCCTACCCCGACGCTCGCCTTGTCCGCTGAGTTCAGCGCCAACACCAGACTGGGTACACCCAGTCCAAAGACGAACATGGTGACCACCAGGATCGCCACCACGCGTTGGCTGGCCTTCGATTCGGTGTGTAGCGCCTGACGCGTCCCGCGCGGGCCTCCGCGCATAGCTACCAAAAAGACGCCGAGGCCGAGGACCAGCCAGAAGATTGCGAAGCCAATGATCATGGGCCGGGACCATACAGCAGCCGAACGCGGAGCGATCCCAATCTCGGGTAGGAAATGCTGGGAGAGCGACGGGTATTTGTGCTCATCCGCACATGGATGCTCTCATGATCCGTTAAGAGTGATGTGATCAACTGACTCAGGATCAGCTGCGCTAGGCTGAGTCGAAGGGCAACCGAGGAAACACCCCCGTATGAATATCTTTCGTCGCCTTCCTCTACCCCGTCTGCTGCTACTGCTGTGCGGCATTGTCCTCGCTGTCGGGATCGGCGCAACCGCGATCACACTGGCGGCTGGCACAGGCCCCAAGCCGCCCCCCAAGCCACTTGCCCAAGCGGTTCACGACGCGCTCTCCTCAACGCCGGTAGAAGGGGTCAGCGCGCGCATCCAACTGACCGACCATCTGCTAGAAGGCGCCAACCTCGCAAGCGGCGGTGACAACACCGGCGGGGCCGGCCTTCTTTCGAGCCCACTGCTGACCGGCGCCTCAGGCCGGATGTGGATCGCCAAGGACGGCCGCGTGCGCCTGGAACTGCAGGCCGAAAAAGGCGATACCCAGATCTTGTACGACGGGCAAACCGTGTCTATCTACGACGCGTCCTCGAACACGCTCTACCGCTACACAATGCCGGCGAAGAAGGGCGACACATCCACCACTCCCGCAGCAACCTCTCCCGACCACCATGAAGTCCCAACCGTTGCGAATATCGAAGAAGCAATCTCACATCTGGAGCACGTGAACGTCTCCGAAGCCAAACCGGACGACGTTGCCGGCCAGGCGGCCTACACGGTGCGCGTCTCCCCCAAGGAAAGCGGCAGCCTGATTGGTGCCGGCGAGCTCTCCTTCGACGCCGTACATGGCGTCCCTCTGCGCGCGGCCATCTACTCCTCGAACAGCCTCTCCTCTCCCACAATCGAACTGGCGACTACGGAAATCTCATACGGCCCAGTCGATAACTCGGTGTTCGACATCAGCCCGCCTTCTGGGGCTAAGATCGAAGACCTAAATACCTCCACCAGCAAGCCCGATAGCTCTGGACACTCAGCGGACCAGGGAAATAAACCGAAGCTGACAAGCCACGGCAACGGCATCTCCACGATCGGGGTACTCGAAAGCAAAACCCAGTCGTCGGGGACTCCGGGGAACAGCACGCTCGAAGGCCTGCAGAAAGTCAAGATTGACGGCGTGGAAGCCAACGAGCTTCCCACGGCGCTCGGCACGCTACTCAGCTTCGAGCGCTCTGGCGTGCACTATCTACTCCTCGGAGCCGTTTCCCCCAGCTCCGTCGAGACCGTCGCCAAGGGCCTGTAGCGGTGACCGAGGCGCCGCCGGTCCGGGCTAGAGGGCTGGTCAAGCGCTACAAGGAGGTCCTCGCGGTCGACAACATCGATCTGAATGTCCAGGTCGGTGATGTGTATGGGTTTTTGGGGCCCAACGGTGCGGGAAAGACGACGACGCTGCGAATGGCTCTTGGGCTGATCATGCCCACCGAGGGCACCGTGGAGCTGTTCGGACGCGATCCGATTCGCCACGGTGCCGCCGCCCTACAGGGCGTCGCTGGGTTCGTCGAGGCGCCGCGCTTCTACCCCTACATGACGGCGCGCAAGAACCTCGAACTGCTCGCCGCACTCGACGGTGGGGGCGCGAAGCAGCGCATCGATGAGGTTCTTCAGATCGTAGAGCTGGCCCCCCGTGGCGGCCACCGCGTCGGTGGCTACTCCCACGGGATGCGCCAGCGTCTGGGGATCGCCGCGGCACTGCTGCGCCGCCCGCGCCTCTTGATCCTCGATGAGCCTGCCACGGGCCTTGACCCCGCGGGCATGAGGGACATGCGTCTATTGATCCGTCGCTTGGCAGACGAAGGGATCACGGTGCTGCTCTCCAGCCACCAGCTGCCCGAGGTGCAGGAGCTGTGCGACCGCGTGGCGATTGTCGATCGTGGGCGCGTG
>DATBPE010000235.1:0-12072 GCA_036561505.1 Solirubrobacteraceae bacterium | reverse complement strand
CACGTCCGTCATCCTCTGCATCCAGCCTCCTCCGACAGTGGTTTAAGCCCGCACACACCTGGGCCAATGAGCTACTCGAAGAGGAGGCTGACCTATGCCCCGGCGGCGAGGAACAAGCCCGACTTCCACGCCAACCTAATTCGTTGGCTTGCCGTGGGGGACCGGGTAGTCGCACGATCGGTCGTCGCCTTGAGCAAGAGGGGCTGCCGTTCGGTCGGTTCTATCTGCTTTTCTTTGCATTCGCAGATAGAAATGGATCAACGTCTAAGCTGGCGACAACGTGAAGCCCAATCGCTCAATCCCGGCGTCCACCGTCATTCCCGTCCTCATCTACCCGGATGTGCGTGAGGCGGTCGACTGGTTGGGCATGGCGTTCGGGTTCCTCGAGCGTGTACGGATTGGCGAGAATCATCGCTCGCAGCTTAGCTTCGGCGACGGGGCGATCATCGTCGGCGATGTGCGTCATGATCGTCGGCCGCCGCGCTCGGGCGAGGTAACGCACTCGGTGATGGTCCGTGTCGAAGATGCGATCGCGCATTGCGAGCGCGCGAGGACGCACGGCGCGCGGATCGTCACGGAGCCGACGGACTTCGAGTACGGCGAGCGGCAATACACCGCCGAGGACCCTGCCGGCCATCAGTGGACGTTCTCCGAGACGCTCGCCGATGTCGCACCCGAGGAGTGGGGCGGTATCTCAGCCGCGGAGTAGTACTGGGTTGCGCCGCTAGCCATCAGCCGGCTTGACGCCGACTAGGAGTGCCATCTCGAGCCACTTCCAGTAACAGTCGACGTCCTGGAAACCGAGGGCGCGCAGCCATCCGAGCTGGCTCTCGACATCAAGTAGGCGGTCGGACGGATCCTCGTTCTCGAGCGGCTCGCCGATTGCCTGGAAGAAAGCAATGTGCATACGGTGGGATGGAGACGCCACGTGCTCGAAGTTCGTGAAGATCCCGCCGGGCTCGAGCAGGTCGAAGACCTCACCATAGAGCGAGCGCTTTCGCTCGTGCTCGAGGTGGTGGATCGCCATCGAAGATACGACGGCGTCGAACCGACCGAGCTCCGGTAGCGGTGTATCGAGGTCATGCGCCACCAGCTCGACGTGGTCACCTTCGGCAAAGCGCTCGCGTGCCTTCTCGAGCATGACTTCGGAGAAGTCGAGACCAACGCAAAGCGTCTCGGGACGATCGATCCGCAGATGGGCGAGCAGGCGGCCGTCACCGGTCCCGAGGTCCAGGATGCGACGAACATCGCGAGGCACATGCTCGAGCAGGACGCCCTCTCCCTCCAAGCGGCGCGGATACTCCTCCGCCCGATGCAAATAGTGAAGGACACGCTCAGCGTTCGTCCACTCCGTGGCGGGCATGTCCTAGGCCGAGCTTTCCTGTTCTGGGCCGGTGAGCGCGACGATCATGAGTGCCACCCAGGTGTTGACGAGTGTTTCGTCGTCGAGTTGGGCTGGGATGCCGAGGACGTCTCGCAGCAGCCGGGAGGAGAGCAGCGACCCGAGGCCGAAGGCGGCTATAGCCGTTGCCTCCTTCACCGGTATCTCGCGCTCGGCGCGTTCACCGATCCACGTAGCAAAGCCCGTAAACGTGGAGCTCACGAGCTCATCGACGGCCGCCGTCAGCAGCTGCGGTCGGTTGCGCGCGTCGGAGGCAAGGATGCGAAGCAGCTCGGACTCGCTATCGAGCTCGGCGAGAACGTAGCGAGCAGTCATCGTCAGCTCGGCTTTGAGGTCTCCGAGTGATCCGAGCACGTGGCGGATCTCACGGAGCGCACCGAGTCGGGCGAGCTGGCGCTCGATGCCGGCGGCGAGGACCGCTTCCTTGCTTGCGAAATGGTGGTAGAGCCCACCAGCTCCAGGTGTGAGTCCGGCCGCGGCCTCGATCTTGGCGATGCTCGTGGCGGCATAGCCGTGCTGGCTGAACAGGTGCATCGCTTCATCGACGATGCGCTCACGGGTTGTGGTTGACATGGGCCTACCTAAGTATACACTTAGCTGAAGTCAGTAGGTCAAGAAGGAGATGTGTTTGGTGTCCGATGCCGGGCTTCCCTCAGATTCACCTAATAATGCGCTGCCGAAGGGCGATGGCATCAGACATGGGCGCTTGCGGCGCAGTGCCCCGCTGGTGGGCCTGACCGCTCGCACTGCCGGCGAGGCGGTCGTAGTTGGGCTGCGAAGCAAGCTGACGGGCGCGGACAACAGCGAGTTTCACGTCCGCACAGCGGAGCGCTATGCCGAGCTGCTCGGTCGCTCAAAGGGTGCTCTGATGAAGGCCGGGCAGATGCTCTCGTTTGTGTCTGTTGGCCCAGCGGTGCCCTCGGAGTTCCAATCGATCTACCAGGCGGCGCTGACACGGCTGCGTAACGATGCGCCGCCGATGGCGGGAGAGCTCGCTCGCGCGACGCTCGAGCGCGAGCTCGGTCAGCGTACCGAGAGCGCGTTTGCCGAGTTCGACTGGGAGCCGCTGGCGGCGGCCTCGATCGGCCAAGTCCACGCCGCCCGCTTGCACGACGGTCGCGCGGTCGCGGTCAAGGTCCAGTATCCGGGGGCGGCCGAGGCGATCGGCGCCGACCTGAAGAACACGGAGTTGCTCGCGACGTTCCTGAGCTTGATTATTGGCGGCCTGTCCCCGCGGAAGCTGAGCTTTGACTTTCGCGGAGCCGCGCGTGAGATGAGCGTCCGCATCACCGAGGAGCTCGACTACCGGTTGGAGGCCGCCAACCAGGCCGAGTTCGCGGATATCTACCGCGGGCACCCGTTCATCCACGTTCCAGAGGTGATCGACGAGCTGTGCACCGACCGGGTGCTTACCCAGGAACTCGTGCGGGGCAAATCCTGGAGCGATGCCCTCACAGCCGGACAGGAGCTGCGCGACCAATGGGCGGAGGCGATTCACCGCTTCGTCTACGGCTCCTACGGGCGCTTCTGTTTGTTCAACGCCGACCCGCAACCGGGCAACTACCTGTTTCACGAGGACGGGAGCGTGAGCTTCCTTGACTTCGGCTGCGTCACGCGGTTTCGCCGCGAGCAGGTCGAGATGATGGACTCGATCGTCCGCGCCTGCCTGCGCCATGACGTGCTCGGGACATGGCGCGCCAGCGTGGAGGCTGGGTTCTGGCGATCCTCAGATCCCGTCACCCCCGAGGAGGTGTTCGCCTTCTGGCGGGAGGACTGGGCGATGCTCTGGGCGGAGAAGCGGGTTGTCGTAACCCCGGAGTATGTGGCAAGGAGAATCGAGCGCAGGTTTTCGCCAGACGGCCTCTCCGCCAGCGCTTTTCGACACATCACCGTGCCGCCCGAGTACACGATGATCGGCCGGATGGAGATAGGGGTAGCTTCGCTAATCGCGCAGCTACATGCCAGCAATAACTGGGGCTCTATAGCGGCCGAGCGTTTTGGGCACGTCCCGTCGCTCACCGCGATGGGAAGGCTCGACCACGCTTTCTTCGCCGACCGTTTGGCGGCGAGCACCATGCTTGACGGCGTGTATGAAGCCTAACCTGCGGATCGCTGTTGGAGCGCTGCTGGTTTGCGCGTGCCTGATCGTCGCGGCCGTCGCGTGGGCGGGGCAGACGTTGACGGTTCACGCGAGCTTCAGCCCCGACAAGCTGGGCGCCCCGACCAATCTTTCTCTCACCGCGAAGTTCGTCTCGAGCACGGGAGCCCCGCCGTCACCGATCACCAAGTTCGTCCTCTACGCCCCGGCGGGAATGGGGATCGATGTGCGCGGCGCCGGTACTTGCGCCGCGGCGACACTCGAGCAGCGGGGTCCCAGCGGCTGTCCGGCGAACTCACGCGCCGGCTTTGGTGGCGGTGTGGGCGTGCTCGAACTTCCTAAAGAAACGATCCACGCCTCCTACACCCTCGACTTCTTCTTCGCCCCTAAGGAAAACGGTCATCTGAGATTGCTGGTCTACGCCAGCGCCCTCGCACCGATTGCCGTGGAACTCGTCCTGGTGGCCAAGCAAATCCCGGCGCCCAAGCCCTACGGGCTCGGATTCAGCGTGGAAGTGCCACCGGTCTCCACGATTCCAGGGGCCGCCGACGCGTCGATTGAAAGCGCCTTCGTAACAGTCGGTGGTCCCAACGTCGCCTACTACGAGTCGGTGGCAGGCAAGAGGACACTGGTTCACCTCAGGGGTCTGGTTGTACCCAAACACTGTCCCAACGGCGGGTTCCTCACCGAGGGGACGGTCGACTTCGCAGACGGCACCACACTCACCGTCAACCCCACCATCCCGTGCCCGCACAGCTAGCCATGTGCAGAGCACTGACCGTGGTCCTTGGAGTCGCTCTGAGCGCTCTCGTCATGTGTACGGAGCTGACCGGTTACGCGCGGGCGCAGAACACCGCCACTATCACGCCGTCGTTCTCTCCCGACCGGCTGGGCGCCAAGGGTGCCCTCACTCTCAGGATTCACTACACGGGAGGCGAATTTGGTGTGCCCTCCCCGGTGCGCCGTTCGGTCGTGAAGTTTGCCGCTGGGCTGGGCCTCGATATTCCTACTCTGCGTAGCTGTAGCGCGGCGCGCCTACGAGCCCACGGGGTGAGCGGCTGCCCGGCGCCATCCAGGATCGGTAGCGGGCACGCGCTCGTCGAGGCTCACCTTGGATCCCAACTCGTAACCGAGGACATCGCCCTGGCGGTCTTTCTCGGGCCTCTGCAGAACTTCCAGCCCACCTTTGAGGTGCTCGGCGAGGGCTACTCGCCGCTGCGCGAGCGGGTTGTGCTCGACGGAACGGTGATCCCCGATCGTGCTCCCTATGGCGAAGAGTTGGTGATCGATATACCCCCAATTCCCACGCTGCCCTTGGAGCCCGAGGCATCGATGGCCACGTTGACCCTCACCATCGGCACGAGCACGCATCGGCTGGCACACGGGGCGAACACCGTGGTAGTGCCGGGAAGTTGCCCCGCGGGCGGCTTTCCATTCGCAGGCGAATTCACCTACGCCGATGGCTCCACCGGCAGTGCCCTTGTCAGCGCCCCGTGTCCGTGATGAGTCGCCAGAAGCTCCTCAAAGCCCAGCCAGAAAGCAACGCTCCAAACACAAGCAAGCGCCGCGTACGCCCGGCGCGAAGCGATCAATACAACCAGCGGAAGTGGGTGTCACCAATGCTTTACCCAAATCGTCGATCGGCAAGGCTCGCCGGCATCCTGACAGCCACAGCCGTTTCCTTCGGCGTGATCGTGGCGGTCGGTCCTCTCGGCGCCGATGGCGCGAGGAGCCCGTCGGCAAGCGCCGCGAGAACGATCTCCCTCAACGAGAGCGGAACTCTGCATCTTCTCAGTAAACATGGCTTCACGCTCAACGAGCAGGGCACCGCCTCAGGCACGATCAGAGGCACCATCAGCGTTCAGCTGAAAATCATCTCTACCAGCCGCGTGAGCGCCGAAGTCACCATCTCCCCAAGAGGAGGCTCGATCTCCGGCTATGGGACGGCGAGCTATCACAAGGGGGAAACGGCCGCCACCTTCTCCGGCTCGATGTCGCTCAACCGGGGATCTGGCAGCTACGGGCATACCCAGGGTTTGGGTTTGAGCTTCAGCGGCACGATCGCACGATCAAACGACGCGATCACCGTTCATGTAAGCGGCAAGCTCTCGGACTGAGTTGGATCAATGCTGGAGTTGCGTGATCTAGTCAAGCATTACCCCGCCATCGGCGGGGAGCCTGTCCGTGCGGTCGACGGCGTGTCACTGAAAGTCGCCGCTGGCGAGATGGTTGCCTTGTATGGGCCCAGCGGATCGGGAAAGACAACGCTGCTGTTGATGGTCGCAACGTTGCTCGAGCCGACATCCGGGGCGGTCCTGATCGGCGGACGTGACATCTCCTCGCTGTCAGAGCGCGAGGCCTCGCGATTCAGGCTCTCTGAGCTTGGCTTCATTCGCCAGAACTTCGATTTGCTGCCGGGCGTCAGCGCAATCGACAACGCGGTGCTGAAGCTACTGGGGACGATGCGCTGGAGTGAAGCTCAGCGCCAGATCACGCCGCTGCTAGAGCGCCTGGGGTTGGGTGATCGCTTGCGGCATCGCTCAGAGACCCTCTCGATGGGAGAGCGCCAGCGCGTGATGATCGCCAGAGCACTCTCAACCGAACCGAGCCTGCTGCTCGCGGACGAGCCGACCGGGAGTCTGGACACCCAGCGTGGCCGGGAAGTGCTCGAGCTGCTGCGGGAGCTGTGCCGAGAGCGCCAGGTCGCGATCGTGATCGTCAGCCACGACCCGATGGCCGCCCACTACTCCGACCGCGTGTTTGGGCTGCGTGACGGCACGCTCTCAGACTACGAGAGTGATCCTTTCTATGTGCAGCTGAGCCCCGATCGCCGGTGAGGCGCTCGAGCGATGAGGCCATTGAACACACTGCGCCTGTACCTCGTGCGTCTGCGCGCGCGGCTGGTGGGGGAGTCGCTGGCGGTCGCGGGAATCGCGGCCGGGGTCGCGCTGCTGTTCGCCTCCCAGGTCGCCTCTCAGAGCCTTCAGAACTCAGTCTCTGAGCTCTCACACGGGATCGTCGGAAGGGCAAGCCTGCAGCTGTTGGCTCGCGATCCGCACGGCTTCCCGCAAGGCATGCTTCAGCGTGTGCGCAAGATCCGCGGTGTGCGTGTCGCCGCGCCGCTGCTGGAAGCGAGCGCCAAGGCGATCGGCCCCAATGGCAGCGAGTCCGTCGAGTTGATCGGAGCCGATTCGAGTCTCAGAGCACTCGGCGGAGTGATCGTGCGTCACACAGATCTGACCCCGTTCGGGGGTGTGGCGGCGGTCGTTCTTCCCGCTCCACTCGCAAGCAGCATAGGTGTGAGGAAGTTCGGTGAAGAAGTCACCTTCCAGCTCGCTGGGCACACGGTCAAGGTCCCGCTCTACGCTCAGCTCTCCCAAAAGCAGATCGGGCCGCTGATCGCAAGCCCAGTTGCGATCGCGCCACTGTCCTCCGCACAGGAAATGACCGGTCTCAGCGGGCGTGTGAGCCGCATTCTCGTGGCAGACGCCCCCGGCTCAGAAACCCGGGTGCGAGCCGCGTTGAGGGCTCTCGCCGCTGGCCGTCTGAACGTCCAGAGCACGGCCTATGACCAGACGCTGTTCTCGAAGGCCGCCACGGCGGCTAATCAGTCGACCTCTTTGTTTGCGGTGATCAGCGCGCTCGTGGGGTTCCTGTTCGCGTTCAACGCGGTGCTGCTGACCGTCCCGCAGCGACGGCGGCTGATCGCCGACCTGCGCCGTGATGGCTACACCCCTCAGACGGTGGTCGCGGTGCTGCTCCTCGACGCGCTCGTGCTGGGCCTCACGGCGTGCACGCTCGGGTTGGCGCTGGGGGAGGAGCTCTCGATCCACCTCTTTCACTCAGACCCGGCGTTCCTGTCACTGGCCTTCGCGATCGGCTCAGAGCGCGTCGTCAGTGCGCAGAGCATCGCGATCGCCATCGGCGGGGGGATGCTCGCGGCGGTCGTGGCCGTGCTGAGCCCGTTGCGGGACATCTTCTCTGGCGATCCGCTGGCGGCTATCACCGCAGGCGAGGGTAGTGCCGCCGCGCGCTCCGGTGTGCGGCGAGCGCTCGCCGGTGTGGTGTGCCTCGCCGCTGCCACCGCGCTGTTGCTCGCAGCGCCAGACGCTGCGATCCCGGGCATGGTGTTGCTGGTGGCGGCCTTGCTGTTGGAGCTGCCGATCGCGCTCAGTGCGACGCTCGCGCTGCTTATCCGATTCGCGCGCATGATCGCAAGCCCGGTGCCGCACGTCGCGGCGCTCGAGCTCAGCAGCGCCCGCGCCCGGGCTGTCGCGATCGCGGCGACCGGTGCGATCGCGGTGTTCGGCAGTGTCGCGATCCAGGGTGCGCACGGCGATCTGCTCACGGGCTTGGAACACACGGCGCATGACATGAACGCGTTCACCGATGTGTGGGTCTCTCCGGCTGGCTCCTACAACCTCTTGAACACGACCCCGTTCTCCCCGGTGCAGCAGACCAAGCTCGAGCGTCTACCCGGTGTACGCGCCGTGCGCCTGTACCGAAGCGGGCTGCTGGATTGGGGTGAGCGCCGCGTGCTGGTGATCGCCCCGCCTCGGCAAGCCGTCCCGCTGCTGCCGGTCCAAGAGATCCTGCGGGGTGACCCCCGCAAGGCAACTGAACGGGTGCGAGCGGGCGGGTGGCTCGTGCTCTCAGAAGCGGTTGCCTCTGAAGAGCATTTGCACATCGGCCAGGCATTCACGCTGCCATCGCCTGACCCGATACGCCTGCGGGTGGCGGCGCTGTCGACCAATGTTGGCTGGGCGCCAGGTGCAATGATCATGAACGCCAGTGACTATGCGCGCGCATGGGGCAGCCAAGACGCGAGCGCCTACAGCATCCTGCTCGCAAACGGTGTCTCACAAGCCGCCGGGGTTCGTGAGATCGAACAGGCGCTCGGACCCGACTCGGGCCTCTCTGTGCAGAGCGCGGATGAGCACACCGCCAAGCAGATCGCGCTCAGCCGCCAGGCACTGGAACGCCTCACCCAGATCGCCACGCTGATCCCCATCATCGCGGTGCTCGCGATGGCCGCGGCTATGGGTGCGATGATCTGGCAGCGGCGCCCACGCCTGGCAAAGCTCAAGCTCGAGGGGTTTCCCAGAGCGGGGCTGTGGCGCACGATCCTGCTCGAGAGCCTGCTGCTGTTGGGTGTCGGCTGCTCGACAGGCGCGATCTTCGGCCTCTACGGACAGCAGTTGGCCGACCGTGCTCTCGCCCATGTAATCAACTTTCCGGTCGTCTACTCGCTGGCGCCGCTGAGGGCACTTCAGAGCCTCTCGCTGGTGGCGCTCACCGCACTTGCGGTCCTCGCCATACCTGGTTACTTCGCCGCCTCGGTACCAGCGGCACTCGCGCTGCAGGACTGACTGGTGATGGTCGAGGCGATCCTAGAGCGCCGAGCATCTCCTCATCGACAACGTCGCTGCCGATCAATCGCTTGCGCGATCAGAACGTTGCCGGAACCGTTGCAGCGCCACGCCCGCCCAGATCGCCTCGACCACCCCGAACGGCCACGTTCCTGCCAGAAACCCGTAGACGCTCGAGAGTAGACAGCCACATGCGAAGGCGAGGATAAACCGGGCGTGTCTTCGCTCGAGTGCATACATCACCATCATGAATGTGACCGCGGTGGCGCCGAAGGCGGTGAGCATGTGCTCAGTCTGCTGGTTGACGGGGACGCTTGCACGTCGCGATTGGTGGGACTGCCGGCGCTGGCGAGGTCACGTTCGCGGTTGCGGGGAGCCGTGAGAGCTCCTGGGCGCCCCCACAGACTCAGAGGGCTTCTTGGCTGATTGGGCTTGAAGGACGGTGATCGCGTCGTGGTAGGCGCCAAGATCGTGCCTACCTTGCGACCAGCGGTCGATGACGCGCACCACGTTCAGGGTTCGACTGCGTGCGAGAGCGGCGAACAGCTCAACGGTCATGGGGCTTCGCCATCCGTGACGGCTTGCAAGATGACCCAGGTTGCGTCCGTTGGCGTGATGGATGACAGCCACGCCGCCGGGCTTCAACACTCGCGCGATCTCAGTCAGATAACCGGCCTGATCGCTCGGCGCGACATGCACGAACACGTCAAAGGACCAGATTGCGTTCACCGAGGCGTCCTCTACGCCGCTCAGGTCACAGCCGCCCGAGAGGACGGTCTGAGCGGCCGGGAAGCGCTCTGTGATCAACTCCAGCACGACTGGCGCGACATCCGCCACGATCAGGTGCTCGGCACGCTCGGCCAGCGTTTGTGTCCAACGACCCGCTCCCGGTCCGATCTCGAGCACCGTCCCGCCCGGAGGGATCGTTTGACCGAGGACCTCCTGGAGGAGCGTCTGCTTCCACTGCTCGCTGGGGGTCCACTCCTCGCCGCGGTCCGACCAGTCCCAGCTTTGCCAGCGCGCACGATTTGCCTGCGCCGAGTTGGCGCTCCAACGTCGATGTGCGGGACCCAGGGTGCCTCGTCTGCCCTCTAGTTCGAGCAGCGCGTCCTCACTGCGCTCGAGAGTCCGCTGTGCGAGCCAGAGCACGGCGGTGAGTACGGCATGAACAGCACCGTGCTTGCGCGCGTGAGCGAGAAAAGCTCTCAGGCGGGAACGCATGAGAGCTGCATGCTAGACCGGGCCGGTCAGCGCCACCCGCCAGCTCTAGTAAGCGTATGAGGCTTTCAGTGAGCGCGCCGGCGGCGAAGCCCGAGCACCGCGGCCGTCGCAAGCAGCACGACGATAGTGCCCGCAGCCACAACAGTCGCCGTCAGATGACTCAGAGGGGACCGCAGACGCAGACTCCTGTCGGCCCAATCGATTAGGAACGGGACGAGAAAGATGGCGGCGGCTGGACGCAGGCGTCGTGTGATGGGAAGTCTGGAAGATCGCATCGCGTGGTTGTAGCGAGCGCTTGGGACGGTTTAGGTCCGTCGTGATCGCTCGCGTCGGGTTTGGCGGATGAGAGCGGACGCTGTGTAGATACGCGCGAGCGATCCTCCCAAGATTTCGCGGCGCTTTAGAGATGAGGACTAGATTCTCCTTGCGTGTGAGGGAACGGATTTCTACACAAACAGCCAAGCGCGTGTGCCCGCGCGCCTATGTGCCGGCACTGTCACTGGTGCTGGCAGGCCTCCTCGGCGGGTGTGGAGGAGGCGGCTCGTCTTCGACCGCCCGTGAGGGCGCGCCGTTCTCGTTCGCTTCTACATCAGCGGTGGACTCGGTCGCGGTCATAGCCGGTAAACCGATCACCGGGACAAGCTACGCGCACTGGCTGAGGATCGAGCGGGCGCTCGGCGCGAGCGGAAACGTCAACAGTCAGACGCTTGGCTTTCTGATCACCTCCGAGTGGTTGGTTGACGAAGCCGCGGCCCAGCAAATATCGGTCTCACAAGCCGAAGTAAAGCGCCGCTTTGATCAACTGAAGAAGAAAAGCTTCCCTGAGGCGGGGTCACTCCAGCGGTATCTCAAGAAATCCCACGAGTCAGAAGCGGATCTACGCGGGCGCGTGAAGAGCGAACTGTTCGAGTCACGCATCGCGTCGAAGGTAACAGCTGGCAAGAGCCCTGCACAGCGCAAGACGGCGCTTTCGAACTTCCAGAGAGCATTTCAACAGCGCTGGAAGCGACACACCACCTGCAAGGCCGGTTATGTGATGGAAGACTGCTCTGAGTATCACTCTCAGCCGGAAAAGCCAACGGCCACGAGCTCCTCGTTTCACCGATCGCGGTCGAGCTCCTCAAATTCCAGCAGCGAGCTTCCGCCGCCACCAGCCGGCTCGATGGCGATCACCAGTCCAGCCTTCGAACGTGACCAGTGGATACCGGCGCGGTACACGTGCGACGGCGCCGATGTCAGCCCGCCGTTGCGGTGGCAGAACGTTCCGATCAAGGCCGCCTCACTCGTGCTGTTCATCATTGACGACACCTCCACGGGCTCCGCCAGCGGTATCCGCTGGATTGTGGGCGACATCGACCCACACTCCAAGGGAGTCGCCGTCGGTGCGGTCCCAGAAGGCGCGATCGTCGGCTCCGACACCCAGGGGCATACCGGCTACGGTGGCATCTGCCCGCCGCGCGGAAAGACCAGCACGATCGAGTTCGTGCTATACGCGCTGAGCAGAAAGATCAAGCTTTCATCTGGCTTCCAGCCGGCTCTCGCGGAGAGCGAGTACGGCGGGGGCAGACTCCTGCTCGACCAGGCCGCCACCACATACGCCGTCTATCACCGGCCATGATCTGCGATCAACTGCTTGACCTCAGCAGCTCGCCTGGTATGACAGAAGAAAGGTAGCGCTAGAAACTACCTGGAAATCAGGTCTTCGCCGTATTTCAAGTACTCCGGTGAGCCGGTATCGGCTCTCAGGGGCACGATCTATCTGTATAGTCAGCGTCGGGAGAGATTTTGTACCGGGCGCTATTTCTAATTGCTGTGCTTCTCGCGGTGGCCTGCCTGCCGGCGTCCGCTGACGCCTCAGAGACCGCGTCGCTGTCGGCTTCTTTCACGCCCGATCGCCTCGGCGCTAGCACGACGATTGGATTCAGCTTCGAAGTCAAAGGGCCCGGAGGGGTCGCGCCTCCGCCGATGACAAGCGTCGATTT
>DATBPE010000234.1:0-15247 GCA_036561505.1 Solirubrobacteraceae bacterium | reverse complement strand
GCGCAGTCTGGACGAACAGGGTGTGCTCGACGCTGCCCTAGAGGATCCAGCGGGGTTCGTCGAAGTCGGAGGTCGCCCCCTGGTCATCGACGAGGTTCATCGCGGCGGCGAGCCTCTGGTGCGTGCGATCAAGGCCCAAGTGGACCGCGACTCGAGTCCGGGCCAGTTCGTCCTGACTGGTTCCTCGAACTTCCTGACGGTGCCGAGCATCTCAGAGTCACTCGCGGGGCGGGCTGGCTTTTTGGAGGTATGGCCATTTACCCAAGGCGAGCTGGCGGACGTCAGCGACCGCTTCGTCGATCTGGTGTTCGGTGGTGTGGCGGGGCTGGCTGACTACCGGCCGAGCGGGGTTGCTCGCAGCGAGCTGCTAGAGCGGGTCTGCATCGGCGGGTATCCCGAGGTGCACGAGCTGCCGGCCCGGCAGCGCCCAGGCTGGTTCCGGGACTATGTGCGCACAATCATCGAGCGCGATGTGGTCGAGCTGTCGGGGATCCGCAAGGTGGCGGAGATGGGTCAGCTGCTGCGCCTGTTGGCGGCACGCTCCAGTTGCGAGCTGGTAATGGCGAGCCTGATCAACGATTCGGCGCTGGAACGCCAGGCGGTGTATGGCCATCGCGGCTGGCTCGAAACAATCCATCTCGTCACGACGTTGCCGGCCTTCCCACACAACCTCACCCGACGGGTCAAGAAGCGCCCCAAGATATTCATCACCGACCCCGGTCTGGCCTCATGGCTGATGGGTAAGACGCCAGCCGCACTGGAGAGCCCCAGCGACCCCGCGACGGGTCAACTCCTTGAGACGTTCGTGTTCGCGGAGCTGCGCCGCCAACTCACCTGGGCTGCGACCGAAGCCACGCTCTTCCACTGGCGAGACCGCGACGGTCGCGAGGTCGATTTCGTGCTCGAGTGCTCCGACGGTCGCGTCGTCGCGTTGGAGGTGAAGGGCGGTCAGACCCCCAAGCGAGAGTGGTTTCGCTGGCTCGAGCACATGCGTGACAATCTCGGAGAAGGTTTCATCGCGGGAGTCGTGCTGTATGGCGGTCAACACGTGCTCCCGTTTGGCGATCGCCTGATGGCCGTTCCCATCTCCGTCCTGTGGGAGGGTTGAATGTCAGGCTTTGGTCGAGTAGTCCTCAGGCCGCCCGGCGCCGCGGACACGGAGTGCTGGTCCTCCTGGCCTGGGTATGCGTTCCGTCGAGAAATCAGAAGGACGCCGAGAACGGAAATGTAGGCTCGCCATGATCGCGCTGACGGATCGTCTCGGCGTCAGTCCTGCGGCTCGGCGAGACGAGTCAATGCGTGGGTCAGGTTTTGGGCCAGTGCGGTGCTGACTAGGCCGGAGTCCGCGGGATCTGACCGGATGGACAGTGGAGCTCATTGCGCTTTGTAAAGCGATATTTCGCTTTACAGCAGGGATCGCGGCATGACGCGTAGGCGGTTCGAGTCCCTGTCCCGGAGCTTCCCTTCTGCTGCACTCATGGCCATCGAGTCACCGCAAGGCCGTCACCGACGCAGAGATCATCTCGATCAGGGCGCTGATCACCCGCGGATCGAACTGGGTGCCGGCGTGGGCCTCGAGCTCCTCTATCGCCGCATGCCTGGACATTGCGGCGCGGTAGGAGCGGGTTGTGGTCATCGCGTTGAATGCGTCGCAGGCGGCGACGATGCGAGCCTCCAAGGGAATCTGATCGCCCGCCAGGCCGTCGGGGTAACCCGTGCCGTCCCAGTGCTCGTGTGAGGAGCGCACGATCAGGCCGATCTCGCACATCAGCCCACCGACCCGTTCGAGCATGCGCTGACCCTCGATCGTGTGGGTCTTGATGATCTCCCACTCAGACTCGTTGAGCTCACCGGGCTTGTTGATGATCTCCTTGGGGACCGCGATCTTGCCGACGTCGTGCAGCAGCGCGCTGAACTCCACCTTGCGCTGAGAATCAGTGTCCAATCCCAGCCGGGCGGCCAGATCGAGTGCCAGGCCCACAACGCTCTTGCAGTGCTCGCCGGTGTAGGTGTCATCGGCCTCCACGACATCACCCAGCACCAACGCCGTGCCTCGGTAGGCGTCGTTCAGTTCCACCAGCTGCGCCAATCGCGCGTTGCGATCCTTGGAGAAATCTCGCAGGATCAAAAACATTGGGGCGATCAAAAGCACCGCCCACGGATGCCCGACGGTCGCGATCGCGACCGCCAGACCCAGCGGCGCGAGCACCAGGTCGATCCGATACACCTCGTAGAGCTCCTTTGCTAGATCGCTCACGCAGATGCCGTCGCGCAGACGCTCACGAGCCGCGTTGGCGGCAAAATCACAGGCGAACTGCGCGGCCAGCGCCACCAACAGCAAACCGAGATGCGCGTCGGGGCGCCGATCGTGAGCGAGTGCCAGCACGAGCACCGGTCCGAGCGCAAACCACGCGTTCACGGGCGCGGTCAAGAGTCTGCTGGCTGGCAGGCGGCCGCTGATCACGGCCGGCATCATCGACCCCGCCAACGCCACCGCGACCAATGGCGCCACCAGCACAACCGGCATGGCGAAGAGCATCGGAACGAACACGACCTGGGTGGGGACCGTAAAACCGGTGCCTGTATGCACCTGTATGTGGCCGGCTAGCGCTATGCCCAGGACGTACACCACCGCGCTTGCCAGTCCGAAAGACCCGTGCACACCGGCAACGGCGATCAATGTCACGCACGCCGTCAGGAAACCGGCGGCCAGCGATAGTTCTCCTCGCCGTTCGGCTGCCTGCATTCCCAGCCGGCGAAGCTCGAGGGACATCTGAACACGTTCAGACTGAATCAGGGTAGGGGCGGACATCAGCCGATCATTTGCCTATCGCCAGCAAGCGCCGGGAACTTAAAAAGCTCACCGGATTTGCGGCGAGCGTTCGGGTGCCTGCGGGTGGCCGGCTGCCCGCAGCGGCGATGCGCCCGCTTTGACTCTCTCTAGAACAGGTGTCCAGAAAGCTTTTCAACCGCCACTGGTTGGGCCATGATGGCGCACGCCTTAGAGACAAAACAAGAAAACCAAGCTGAAAAAGGCAAACTCGTCGCGAGACGGGGACGCAAAGTCAGAGGTCTCCAACGGGAGATAGCTCGATCGCCAGTAGACCTTCCTGGAGGCCTATCGTGTCCGCGTTCCCGCAGTCGAGTAGAAACTCCCTTTCGTTCCGCTTGGCCCTGGCAGTGCTGCTCGCCACGGTTGTGCCGGCGCTGTGCGGATCCACCGCTAGCGCCGCGCTGATCTCCACCGGTGCATGTGATGGCTCCACGCTCAGCCAGCCCTTCGCGAGATGGGGCGACGAGAACACCTACAAGATGGTTACGGGCGGCGACTTCGAGGGTTCACTTTCGGGCTGGACGCTGAGCCAAGGCGCCCAGAGAGTGTCAGGTAGCGAGCCCTACGGCGCGGCCGGCAGCGTGGGCGGCTACTCGCTGAAGCTCACGGCCGGGGCGAGCGCCACCTCGCCCTTCACCTGCGCGAACGCAAGCGACCCGATCTTCCGATTCTTCGCCAAGAACGGCGGTCTGCTGTCGACCGTCTCGGTTCAGGTGATCTACAAGACCGCGCTGGGGCAACTCGTGCTGCCGCTGGGAGTGGCCGCACTCAGCAATACCTGGCACCCCACGCTGCCGCTGCTCACCGGCTCGGCGGTCGGCGGGCTGCTCTCGGGCGGAACGACACAGATTGCGTTGCGCTTTACCGCGCTGACCGGTAGCTCACAGATCGATGACGTGTTCATCGATCCACGGATGAACTAGAAATTCGAGACTGGCACCTGCGTCTGGATTCGCTGGGCCGGCGGGAAGTGGTGGGTGTGGCGTGGAGCGAAACAGTCCCGGCCCGAGGAACGGTCAGCTGCTGGGGTTATGCCGCCGCCTGCGCCGCCCAGTCCCTGTACAGCTCGTAATAGCGCCCCTCGGCGGCGATCAACTCGTCGTGCGTCCCCTGCTCAGCAATCTTCCCGTGCTCGAGCACGACGATCCGCCCCGCCTGGCGAATGGTCGACAGACGATGCGCGATCACGATCGACGTGCGGTTCGCGAGCAAACGCCGCAACCCCTGCTCGATGCGCGCCTCGGAGTGCAGATCCACGTTCGAGGTCGCCTCGTCGAGCACGAGGATGCGGGGGTCGGCGATCAGGGCGCGGGCGAAGGCGATCAGCTGGCGTTGGCCGGCTGAGAGTTGGGAGCCGCGCTCGCCGACTTGGGTGTCGTAGCCGTGGGCGAGCTCGGAGATGAACTCCTCCGCGCCGACCGCCGCGGCGGCGGAGCGGATTTGGTTCTCGTCGGCGTCGGGGCGGCCGAAGGCGATGTTCTCCGCGACGGTGCCGGAGAACAGGAATGCCTCCTGGGGGACGATGCCCATCTGCGAGCGCAGCGAGCTGCTCCCAACGTCGCGCAGGTCGTGGCCGTCCACGAGCACGCGCCCCGCGGTGGGGTCGTAGAAGCGCGCGACGAGCTTCGCCATCGTGGACTTGCCTGCGCCCGTGGCGCCCACGAGCGCGACCGTCTGGCCGGGGGGGATGAGCAGGCTGACGTGGTCGAGCGCGAGCACCTGCTCGCCCTCGACCTCCGGCGTCGGGCTCGAGCCGGCGCTGTGGGCGTCGAGGTCCCCGTGCACGGCTGCGCGCTTGACCGGACGGCGCGCGTACGCGAACGAGACGTCGTCGAACTCGACCTCGCCGCTGATCGCTCCCAGCTCGTGCGCGTCCGGACGGTCGGAGAGGTCGGGGCGCACGTCGAGCAGCTGGAAGATCTTCTCCAGCGCCGCCATGCCCGACTGGTATGTGGCATAAAGCTGGGAGAGCTGCTGGATCGGGTCGAACAGGTTCGACAGCGCCGCGACAAAAGCCACGACCGTGCCGACGGTGATGTGGCCTTCGATCGCCTGCACGCCGCCGTAGAGGACGATCATCGCGACCGCCACGCCGGAGAGTGCTTCCACGGAGGGGAAGTACGCGGCGTTCAGCTTCACCGTGGTCATGTTCGCGTCGGAGTTGTCCGCGTTCAGCTCGGTGAAGTTCGTCACATGCACGCGCTCCTGGGCGAAGCTGCGCACCACACGAATGCCCGACAGGGTCTCCTGTAGGTAGGCGGTGATCGCGCCGATCGTTTCGCGCGTGCGCCGGAACGCGCCCGCGGAGATGATCCGAAACCACAGCGAGCCGATCAGCACCAGCGGCAGCACGCAGAACGTCAGCAGCGCGAGCTTGACGTCGAGCACGAGCAGGATGCCGACGGTGCCGAGCAGCGTGAGACCGGACTGGAACAGCGTCACCACAGAGTCCGTCACGAGGCTGTCGAGCGCCTCGACGTCGTTGGTCATGCGCGAGATCAGCACGCCCGCGGGACGGCTGTCGTAGAAGCCGATCGGCTGTGTCTGCAGGTGGGTGAAGATGCGGATGCGCAGGTCGGCGAGCACGCGTTGGCCGACCCAGCCGACGAGGTACGTCTGCAAGTAGGTCATCACCCACACGAGCACCGCCGAGACGAGGAACGCGATCACGACGAGCACGAGCGTCTTTGTGTCGTTGCGATTGATCCCACTGTCGATCGCGGTCTTCACCAGGAGCGGCGGCGCGAGCGAGGCGGCGGTTCCGAGGATCAGCGCGACGAGCGTCGTGATCGCGCGCGTGCGATATGGGCCTATCAGCCGCAATAGGCCGCGCAGGTTGCGCCCGCGCGTGCCCTTGCTTGCACGCTCGCCAGTCCATTCCGAGCCCGGGCCGCGCCCGCCGGGACCTCTGCCGACGGCGGGGCTCACAGGCCGCTCACCTCGCGTTCGAGTGGCGCGCGCGTCATGAACACCTGGTCGGGCAGGCCCTTCTCCACGATTTCGCGGTACAGCTCCGAGGCGTCGAGCAGTTCGTGGTGGTCGCCGTGCGCGGCGATCCGCCCGTGCTCGAGGACGACGATTTCGTCCGCCAGCGAGATCGTGGAGAGGCGATGCGCGATCACGAACGTCGTGCGGCCCGCCATCGCCTCGTCGAGCGCGAGCTTGATGCGCTGCTCGGTCGACGCGTCGACCGCAGAGGTGGCGTCGTCGAGGATCAGCACGCGCGGGTCGGCCACCAGCGCGCGCGCGATCGCGATCCGCTGACGCTGGCCGCCCGACAGCGACAGGCCGCGCTCGCCCACGCGTGTGTCGAAGCCCTGCGGCAGCTCCATCACGAAGTCGTAGGCCTGCGCGCGCCGCGCCGCCTGCTCGATCTCCTCGAAGCTCGCCGTCGGGCGCCCGTAGGCGATGTTCTCGGCGACGGACGCGGAGAACAGGAATGGGTCGTCGCTGACGAACGCGACCGATTCGCGCAGCGAGGCGAGGCTGACGGTGCGGATGTCGGCGCCGTCGAGCAGGATGCGCCCCTCGCTGGCCTCATACAGCCGCGAGATCAGGGACACGAGGCTCGTCTTGCCCGAGCCGGTCGCGCCCACCAGCGCCACCGTGCGCCCGGCCGCGATGTCGAGGTCGATGCCGCTGAGGACCGCCCGCGCCAGGAGCACGGGTGCATCGGCGCCGTTGGCGTTGCCGTTACCGCTGGCACCAGCGAGCGAGCCGCCGTTACCGCTGCCTTTGCCGCTGGCGGGCGTACGGCCGTTGGCGCTGCCTGACGCGCTTGCGCCGCTGCCGTGGTCGATCGACGGCGTGCCCTCGCCAGACCCCGTGTACGTCGCCCCGAAGTCGTCGCTTTCGTCGTAGCGCAGGCTCACGCCGCGGAACTCCACGTGACCGGCTCCCGCGGGCAGTGGCCCCGCGCCGGGCTCCTCGAGGATGCGCGGCTCGCGGTCGAGGACCTGGAAGATGCGTGCGCCGGAGGCGGTGGCCCGTTGGGAGAGGCCGAGCAGCATGCCGAGGGAGCGCATCGGGATGATGAGCATGTTCAGGTAGAGGTAGAACTGGCTGAACTCACCGATGGTGAGGTGCGCGTGGATGACACTGCGCCCCCCGATCAGCAGCACCGCGGCGAGGCCCAGCTGCGGCAGGAAGCCGATCACCGGGTTGAACTTCGCCTCCAGGCGGGTAGCGACCATCGCCTGGTCGAAAACGCGTGAAACGGAGTGGCGGAAGCGCTCGAGCTGGCGCGGCTCGCGTGCGAAGGACTTCACGACGCGCACGCCGGAGATGTTCTCCTCGACATCGGCGGTGAGCTCGGCGATCCGCTGCTGGACCTCCTGCACGGCGGGGCGGGCGCTGCGCCCATAGCGCTGGGAGATTACGACGACGAACGGCACGGGCGCCATCGCGATCAGGCCGAGCCTGGGGTTGATGAGGATCATCGCGACGCCCGCGAGCACGAGCGTGAGAATCGACTGCAGGATGAACACGAGTCCGTAGCCGAGGAAGAAGCGCACCGCCTGCAGATCGACGGTGGCGCGCGACATCAGCTGACCGGTCTGCTGGCGGTCGAAGAAGCTCAGCTCGAGGCGCTGGAAGTGGCCGTAAAGCAGGTTGCGCAGGTCGTATTCGATCGCCAGCGAGATCCGCCCGGCGATCATCCGCCGCGCGTACGTGAGCGCCCACCGCCCGATCACCGCGCCGACGATCACGAGCGCAAGCACGAGCAGCGTGTGGCGGTCGTGCGCGCGCAGCGAGAGTTGGTGGTGGGCGGCGTGTTCGCCGCCTTTCTTGATCGCTTCTACGGCGAGCCCCGTGAGGTGGGGAATCAGCACGGTCATGACCATCGCGAGGCTCGCCAACAGCCACGAGGCGGTGAGTCCCCGCTTGTAGGGGCGTAGAAATCCGAGTAGTCGGTAAAATGTGCTCATAGTTGTGCGATCAACGATTATCGCAGCTACGGGCGGTCATCACACGACGGCGCGGACATAAGCTTGATCGGTGTCCGATCGAGCGAGCCCCCCGCCACACCGCAGCGGCCCGGCTGGGCTGTGCGAAACGTGCGTACACCGCCAGGAGGTTCCCAACACTCGCGGCTCCACCTTCTACCTCTGCAGACGCTCGCGTGAAGATCCAGCTTATCCGCGCTATCCACGCCTGCCGGTTCTCGACTGCCGCGGGCACGAGCTCGAGCCGCGGCCTCAATAGAGCTTCACGCCCGGTGCTCAACCCCCCAGACCGGGCGACTGCAGCAGCATCACGAGCGTCGATTCCTGCTGGCTGAGCGTGGAGTCATAGAACGCGTTCGCCGTCAGGCGATCGACCAGCGGCGCGTCCGGTGAGAGATTCATCGTATGGACGCTCGGAACCCGCACCGAGAGCGACTGGTCCAGGGGTCTTGAGAGCTCCGCCGAGAGTTCGTCGGGGCGAAACAGCAGAACCAGGCTGGGTCCGGCGCCGGTGGCCAGGGCGCTTGCGCCGATGCTCTTGGCAGAGCCGCCTTTCGCCTTGGAGGTGGTTTGCGAAAGCTTCGGGGGGAAGGTCACCACGACCTGGCTTGCTTCGCCGATGTAGCGGAAGGTGTAGAGCGCCAGTTCCAGCGCCTCGCGGCGTACCAACAGCGCGCGCTCGTGGGAGGCTTTCCCGGGTATCGAGCAACTCGGGCCGGAGCCGCACATTTGGTAGAAGACGCCATTGCTTGGCAGCGCCGCGGGTTCTGAGCCCGAGCTGCGCAGCGCAATCACTACCGGTTGTCCGCTCATCGCCTGCGGTCCGCCGCCGACGCCGACGAGCTGGTGTCCGTCGGGCAGCTTGTAGCTCGGAGCGACGTGCTCGGCGATCTGTTGAGCAGGGTCGCCGCCGTCCTTTGCCGGATGCCAACTGGACCACGGCAGGCTCGGTGGCGCCCCCGGGCGTGTCAAGACCGCGATGGTCAGTGCCACCGCGGCTACGCCCAGAGCTCCGAGCGCACCGAATAGGAACTGAAAGCGCGGACTGTGGGAGGAATATGACCCTCCCAGCGCAGCCGGCGGTTGTGAAGCTGGGACGGGTGCAAGCTCCTGCGCAGGGCTCGGTGGCGCGAGATTGGGATCTGCCAGGAGGCCCTCACCCGCGGTGAGCGCCAGCTGTCCGGGATGATGGGACGGCTTCAGGGTCTCGGGGTCGACCTTGGGGCGGGTCCCGGCGGGGTCGGCGGGTCGCATCCGCGGATCGCTTACCTGATGAGCTGTTGAGAGGTCGGGCTGCTCGGCTGTTTTTGAGCTCTGCTCATGCGGCTCGCTCACAGCTTCGGCCAGATCGACTCGTCGTTGACGTCGATCACAGGTGCTTGCAGCTGTGCGGCGTCGAGCACTTCCACGACCTCGTCTCCGTGCAGCTCACGGCGCTGAACCAGCGTCTCGGCGACCTGGAGTGTCTGCTCGCGGTTGTGGCGTATCAGGCACATTGCCGTGATGTATGCCTGCCCGAGGATCTGCGCGGCGGCGCGGCGCTTGCCTGGGTCGCCGAGTACCGCGGCGATCGGGTCCCCGGACTCGCGCATCCCGGCCGCTCGGTTCATGATCTGCGAGCCGATCTGCTCAAAGCGCTTCATGTATGTCTCCTCGGCCTCTTCGCGCTCCTGCTCGCTCTCAAAACGCCGGCCATTGAGGTTGATCGGCTCCGGTCCCATTCCGCACATGCCGACCATCCACGCCGCTCGCGCGGTCGCGCTCTGAACATCCCCGCCCACGCCTGTTGAGTTCTCACCGTAGAAGACGTGCTCGGCGGCCATCGCACCGAGTGTCCAGACGAGCTTGCCTACCTCCTCGTGGCGCCAGGAGGAGAACCGCTCCTCCTTCTCGATCGCCTGATGATGGCCGAGGGAGCCACCGCGCTTGCGAATCGATAGACGAGTAGAGAGTACGTCCTGCATATAGACGTGACTGGCCACTGCGTGACCGGCCTCATGAATCGCCACAGCACGAGTCTCTTCGGGCACGTAGTTCACGCCCTGGGCGGTACCGGACTCGATCGTTGTCATCGCCTCGACGATGTCGTGCCACTGGAACCTAGCCCGGGCGTCGGAGTGAGCAAGCGTCAGGGCCATTGAGCAGACCTGCTCGATCATCGCCGGGGAGTAGCCGTTGGTGATGCGAGCCAGCTCGTCGCGACGCTTGTCGCTGTCGAGATCCTCATCGTGGTCCACCTTTGCCAAGTAGAGATCAAAGATGTCCTTACGGTCGTCCTTGGTGGGAGTACGAAACCAGATGTGCCGGCCCATGCGTCCCGGACGGATCAAAGCGGGATCCAGACGGTCGATCGGGACGTTGGTCGCGCCGATGAAGTAGAGCTGCTCAGAGCGCGGCTTGGGTGGACGCAAACGCAAGGAAGCCTTACCAATCCGGGCCGGAACGAAGTAGGTGGCATCCAGCAGCGTGTTGATTCTGTTCGTAAAGAACTTGCGCATCAACGGCGGCTCATCGACGCCGTCCATCTGCACGAGCAGCTGATTGAGCGCCATTCCGCCACCCATCATTCCGCCCATGCCGCCCGGGAACATGATGCCGGCGATGCCATTGCCGAGACGACTGAAGAACGGCGGATAGATCGTCCGTGGCGACTCTGCACGGGACGCGAACAGCCGCTCGCGCCAGGCCCTGGACTCGAGGATCAGATCGCCGCTTGAATTCAGGGCGCCGTGCGGTCCGTAGAAAGCCAGGTCGTTGAAGGACTCGATGCCCTCGTTTAGCGGCCCACCCATACCCGTCATCGTGCCTGCGCCCGAGCCGAGTGCCTGCCGCCGCAGTCCGACGGCATCGATCTCGTCGATGAAGATGATGCATTGTCCGCCCCACTTGCGGGCCAGACGCCGCGCCTTGGCGATCATCAGTGAGACCACAAGCACGTCCATGCCCATGAACATCTGGGCGAACCCCGAGCCGGGCATCGTCACGATCGGCGAGTTGAAGCTGGTGGCAATGCCCTTGGAGAGCATTGTCTTGCCGGTGCCGGGAGCGCCGATGAAGAGCAGGCCACGCTCAGGCTTGCCGCCTGCCTTGCGGAACTCCTCACCGGATTGCCAGAGGGTTATGACACGAGTGACCTCCTCCTTGGGCTCTGTCTGCCCGCGGACGTCAGCCAAGCGCACACCCCAATCGGCGTCGCCCGGCTCGTATCCCTTCATCTGCCTGACCGCCATCAGCATCATCGGGCCGAACATAATCCCGAAGTTGATCAAGAACAGCAGCGGCAGCTGCAGAAGCAGGATCAGCAGCGCCGGCCCGTTCTGGCCGTTCTGCCCGCCAAACACGCCGCCGACGCTGTTGAGCGAACCGGCCAGGTCGTGGGGGTGGCCGGTGAGGTTCTGGATGATGTTCAGCGCCAGCAGCAGTGTGAAAAGCGTTCCCGCCAACCACAGCGTGTGGCGAAACTTCTTGCGCCAGTACCAGACACGCCTGCGCGCTCTGGCATCCTCAGCCAGTTCGGCCTTGTCTGCTCCATACAGCCCCGGGCGTGGGATCAGCCGGTGGGCCAGCACGTCGATCAGCCCGCGAAAGACCGTCACGCCGAGCAAGGTCACCACTAGCGAGCCGGTCAAGCTCCAGCCGTCGGCGTAGTAGAGCACGGAGAACAGCACGGGACTCGTGAGCAGCGCGACGAACGTCGCCGCGCGCGTCAAGCGACGCCATTCTTGGGCTAGGTTGGTTTGCTCTTGTTGGGCTTTCATCGCTAGTAGCGCGGTTTCCCCCGGGAAAGGTCACCGCTCTCAGAGAGTACCGCCGCCAAGCGTCTTTGCGAGTCTTTTTCAGAGTTCAGCGAACGGTTGCCGCTCCAGCTGGCGCGTGCTCGGATGTAGTCCGGTCAGCTCCGGCCGCGGAGGCGTGGGAGGCGATGAAGTCCTTCGAGCGCACGAGCGCGAAACCGGCGATCGCTCCCACGAATGCGATGGCGGCGGCTATCTGGAGAATGTTGTCGAGCGCTCCCGTGAAGGCCACCCGATAAGAGTGATGCAGCAGCGTGCCGTGGGCGATGTCGTGTTGGAAGACGGCGCCGAGCGCGGCGATTCCCGTCGCGATGCCCACTTGCCTGGCGGTGTTGTTCGCCCCGGAGGCCATGCCGCTGCGCGTATGCGGAACGACCCCGATTGCCGCGGAGGCCAGCGGCGGATTGACTAGGCCGATACCGGCGCCTTGCAGCATGAATCCCGGAATCAGCGCGGTCCAGCTCGAGGTCGGGGTGGCAGCCGTCATCCCGAGCAGACCGCCAGCGACGAGCAGCATTCCGAAGCCGAGCAGCAGCCGGATCGGCACCCGCACACTGAGACGGCCCGCGAGCGGCGCCACCAGAAATGAGAGCAGCGTTATCGGCAGGAAACGCAACCCAGCCTGAAGTGGCGAGAAACGCAGCACCTCCTGGATGTAGACAGTCAGGTACAGGAACATCGAGAACGCCGAGGCGGCCATGGTGAACGCCACGATGTTCGCGCCGGCGAACGCGGGACGACTGAACAGCGACAGGTCGAGCATCGGCCGCTGCTGGCGAATCTCCGCGAGCAGGAACAGCGCGAACAGAACGGCCGCGCCCGCGAGCAACACCACGATCTGCGTGGAGCCCCAGCCGGCGTCGTTGCCGCGTACGAGCGCGAACACGAGCATGAATAGCGAGCCGGAGAACGTCAGGAGACCGATCCAGTCCACGCGGGTGGCGTCCGGGTCGCTCGACTCCGCCACCTTGGCGAGTGTGACGAACACCGCGACCATGCCGATCGGCACGTTCACGAAGAAGATCCACTCCCAGCCGATCCCGGAGGTGATGATGCCTCCCAACAGCGGGCCCACCGCCACCGCCGCGCCGGTGACGGCACCGAACACGCCGAAGGCGGTGCCGCGGTCGCGCCCTTGGAATGCCTGAGCGATCAGCGCAAGCGAAGTCGCGTACATGAGCGCCCCGCCGATCCCCTGAACACCGCGCGCGAGATTGAGCATCAGGGCGCTGGATGACAGACCGCACACCGCCGAGGCGGCGGTGAACACGACCAGGCCGATCACGAATAGCCGCCTGCGGCCGAGCAAGTCGGCGAGCGCCCCGCCGGTCAATAGGAACGCGGCAAGCGTCAGCGAGTAGGCGTCGACCACCCATTGCAGATCCTGAAAGCTCGAGTGCAGCGATTTCTGGATGTCCGGCAACGCGACGTTGACGACCGTGATGTCGAGCAACAGCATGAAGATCGCCACGCACACCGCGATCAATGTCCACCACTTACGATCCATCGTCTGACCTTAGCCGCAGTTGGGGCGGTTGGCGGTGGGCGAGAGCAAGTTCGCCCGCATCCTCACTGCCCGAGGTGTCGGGCGAGGAATGCCACGACGCGCTCCCACAGCACGGCGGCGGGCTCGGGACGGTAGCTGGGGCGGTAGTCGGCGAAGAAGGCGTGCCCGGCGCCGTCGTAAACATCGACCTGGGTCTCGTGCGAGGTAGCGGCCAAGCGCTCGCGCAGACGCTCCGCCACCGCGGGCGAGGGGTTCTGATCCTCGGCGCCGATCGCGGCCATCAGCGGGCAGCGCAGGTTCGCGACGAGCTCCAGCGGCGGAGTAGGGCGCTCGGGCGTGGAGAGCTCATCGGGGGTGGAGCGGTCGATGAATCCGCCCCAACAGTCCACCGCGACGTCCAGGCGGTCGCTGGTGCAGGCAAGAAGCAGCGTGAGGCGCCCGCCCATGCAGAAGCCGATACAGCCGAGCTTGCCGCTGCAGTCGGGGCGGGCATGCAGGTACTGGACGGCGCCTTCGAGATCACCCAGGACACGCTCGTCGGGCATCGCGAAGAGGCGCTGCATCATCGCCTGCAGATCGCCGGGCGGCGGCGGTCCGCCTTCACGCGTGAAGAGGTCAGCGCCGAGCGTGAGATAGCCGACGTTGGCGAAGCGGCGCACGATGTCGCGAATGTGATCGCTGAGGCCGCCGGCGTCCTGGATCACGATCATGCCTCCCAGCGGCCTCTCGGCACGGGCGGGGCGGGCGAGGTAGGCATTGATCTGCTCGCCGCTGGCACCGGGATAGGTGAGCTCTTCGGCGACTAGCGTGGAGGGGTCGAGCACCGCGCCGGGGACCCCTTCGGGGCTGGGCGGGAGCGGGAACGTGGACATCGGACGGGCTCCTTTGCGGTGGGGCGGATCTCAGGCGGGTAGCGCCGGGGCGGGAGCCTGGTCGAGCTCGCGCAGCTTGCGCCGCACGCGCTTGCGGGTCTCGCACAACTCCTCCCGCAGCTTGGCCAGTTCGCTCTCCCGGTGCTGCACGAGCTCGAGTTGGCGCCCGACGTGGCCCAGGGCCTCCTGGAGCAACTCGCGCCGGCGCTCGGGTTGAATGTCCTCCCGGCGCAACTGCGCGCGAACCGCCGCGCGAGCCTCCTCGGCTGAAAGCAGCGTCTTTAGCTCCTCGAGGGAGACACCGAGCAAATTCTTCAGACGCATCACTTCGAGCAGACGCTCGACCTCGGCCTGGCTGTAGGTGCGATGCTGGCCGGACGGACGGGCCGGCGCCTCGGGGAGTAGGCCAATCTCCTCGTAGTAGCGAATCGTGCGCGGGGTCGTGCCGGCGAGCCGCGCGACGTCGCCGATGCGCAGGCTCTGCTCGCCGTCTTGAGTTTCAGGGCTCACGCGCGCACACTCAAGCTCTTCGCGGCGGTTGTGGGGGAGGGGGCACCATCGAGCCCTGGCATCATCGCCTCCTCGACCACCGCCTCCTCCCAGGGCCTTATGCCGGGCGGGGCCTCTTCATCTGCGCCGACGTGACGCGGGCGCATCAAGCACACCGCGGTACCCAGGAGAGAGGTTCCCGCGAGCACCCACAGAGCGATGTGCATGTTGGCGATAAACGGCGCCAGCTTCTCGGGCGAGAGGCCCTTGGCCAGGCCCGAGAAGATTGCGAACAGCGTCGCTTTTGGAATCGCCGAAGTAACGATCGCCAGCACGAAGGCGATCGACAACACGGCGCCGGTGTTCTGCAGCAAGGTGCGCGCTCCGGCCGCGATGCCGCGCCGATGCGCCGGGACGGTACCCATCATCGCTGCGGTGTTGGGGCTGTTGAACATGCCCGAGCCGATGCCGACGACGAGCAGCCACAGGCCGCTCTGCCAGTAAGCGGTGTGCACGTCCAGCGTGGTCATGCCCGCCAGGCCGCCAGCGCTAACGAGCATGCCAAGCGCCGCGAGCGCGCGCGAGCCGTGACGGTCGGCGTAGATACCCGCGATCGGCGAGGCCACGAGCATGCCGAGCGCCAGCGGGATCAGCTTGATGCCGGCGTCAATCGGCGAATTGCCCTGTGCTCCCTGGTAGTAGAAGACGAACAGGAACATCAGCGCGAAACGTGCCAGCCCGTTGATGAAGGCGGCGGCGCTCGCGGCGGCGAAGAGGCGGTTGCGAAAGATGCCCAGGTCGAGCAT
>DATBPE010000233.1:0-11830 GCA_036561505.1 Solirubrobacteraceae bacterium | reverse complement strand
TACGTCGACGAGGGCGGGGTGAACTCGTTTGCGCTGCCCGCTCCCCACTCGATCGCCAGTGCGCTGTATGAGAACTTTCCGTTGATCGCCTCGAACCTCTCCACCACAGCCCAGGAGGTCGCGATCGGCATCACGCTGGCGCTGCTCGTCGGCTTCGCGCTGGCGCTAGCGATTCACTTCTGGCCGCCGGTGCGCCGCGGAATCTATCCGCTGGCGGTCGGCTCACAGGCGATCCCGTTCGTGGTGATAGCCCCGCTGCTGGTCTTCTGGTGGGGCTTTGGCATCGTGCCGAAGCTGGTCGTGATCGTGATCATCTGCTTCTTTCCGGTCGTCGTGACCACCGTGGATGGGCTGGCCACCGTAGACCCGGATCAGCTGAAGCTGCTGCGGACACTCGACGCCTCGCGCTGGCAGGCGTTTCGCTTCGCCGAGTTGCCGGCGGCACTGCCGGCCGCGCTCAGCGGCACACGGATCGCGGTGACCGTCGGGGTGATCGCGGCCTACATCGCCGAAACGACAACCGCCGGGACCTCCTCGGGGTTGGGATATGAGATCGTCACCGACGGCAACGCCTACCAGAACGCCCGTGCCTGGGCCGCCGCGGTGGTGCTGTTCGTCTTCGCGATCGCGTGCTTTTACGCACTGGGCCTGGCCGAACGGCGGCTGAGACCCGGCAACCATCCAGCCAGAGGAGAACACCGGTGAAATACCCCTCCCCAGTTCGTCGTGCGGCGCTAGGCGGCACACTCGCGATCGCCCTTGCACTGATCGCCTCCGCGTGCGGGCAGAAGCACGATGTGATCTCCCCCACCGGGGTGAAACGCTTCACGGTGGCACTCGACTTCTTTCCCAACGCCGACCACGCCGCGCTTTATGACGCGATCTCCGGCGGCTACTTTCGCGCGGGCGGCCTGGACGTCGCACCGCAGACACCGGCCAATCCCGCCGAACCGCTGCAGCTGCTCGCCTCCGGCAAGGTGGACATGGCGATCTCCTACGAGCCCGAGCTCTTGCTCGCACGCGACCAGGGACTGAAGCTGGTGTCGATCGGCGCGCTCGTGCAGCGCCCGCTGACCTCGATCATCGCGCTCGCCGGCCAGCACATAACCACGGCTTCCGAGTTGGCCGGCAAGACCGTCGGCACCGCCGGCATCAACTATCAGACGGCCGAGCTCACAACGATCCTGGCGCACGCGGGCGTGAAGCGCAGCTCCGTCAAGGAGGTCAACGTCGGTTTCAACCTGATCCCGGCGATGCTCTCGGGGAAGGTCGCGGCGACGCTCGGCGGCTTCTGGAACTACGAGGCGCTGCAGCTGCAGTTGATGGGAAAGCACCCGGTTGTGATTCCCGTGGATGAGGCCGGCGTGCCGACCTACAACGAGCTCGTCCTGGTCGTACGCAAGGACGAGGCCCAGCACGACGGTCAGGATCTGCGGGCGTTCCTGGCGGCGTTGACGCACGGTGAGACGGCGGTCAAGGCCAACCCGAAGGCGGCGGCGCAGGCGATCCTCAAAGCGAACCCGAGCCTCGAAGGAAAGCTTCAGCTGCAATCGATCCAGGCGAGTTTGGCGGCCGCCTACCCCGCCAAGGCCAGCGAGCCCTACGGCTACCAGGACCCTTCGGCGTGGGCTTCCTTCTCGCGCTGGATGTTCGCCCACGGGCTGTTGCGCAACAACCCGGCGGCGCTCTCCCAGCCGTTCACCAACGAGTTCCTTCCCGGCCAGGGGCTGTGAGCGTCTTCAGTCGATCATGTGGATCATCGCCAGCCCCGCCCAGTCGCCGTAGGGGGCGAAGAACCGCCTGACCTCCTCCTCGCAGGCGCGCACGCGTGGATCTCCGCCGCTGCGCAGCCGTCCGACTAGCTTCATCAGTCCCACGTCGCCGGCGGGGACCTGGTCGTGGCGTCCCTGACCGTGCAGGGCCAGCATCTCGATCGTCCAGGCGCCGATTCCGGGGATCGCCCGCAGACGCCGCCAGCCGCGCTCGTGGTCGGGGCTGTGCAGGTCCACGCGTCCGCGTGCCACTTCGCGGGCGGCACGGATGAGCGTGATCGCGCGTGCACCGGCCAGATCCAGTGACTGAAGCCTCGCTGGGGCGACGCCCGCCAGCATGCCCGCGGCGGGCAGGTCGCGTAGATCGCAGCCGTCGTCATCGGCCGCCCAGCAGCGTCCCAGCCGGGCAACGACGCGGCGCTCGATCGCGGCGGCCCGGCGGTACTCGATCAGCTGCTCGCAGATCGCCCAGGCGAGCGCCTCGAACGGCTCGGGGCGCCGGCGGACTCTCAGCCACGGACGGCGCCGGACCGATGCTCCGATCAGCGGATCGTCTTTGAAGCGCTCATAGAACGGGCGCACGTCATCGTCGACCCCGAGCGCGAAGCGCATACGCTCGATCGCGTAGCGAGCGGCCTGGACGCTGGGGGAGCGTGCGGCGAACAGCACTCGCTCCGGCGCGCTCTGTACGACTCGCACGACCGCTGGCTCTTCGTCGTGGTGAATCAGACGCTCGATCACGTCGCCGCGGCGGCGCAGCACACCGTCCATGCCGGCTTGTGTTCGCAGTCGAAATACAGCCGCCGGCTTGACCTCCAGCCGCAGCTCGGCCAGCTCGCTCAGCGTCCCCTGCCAGAACCCAGGAGATGGACGTCCACCAGCAGCGAGCGGCTGGCGACGATCTGGAGCAGATCCTCAGCACCCTTGCCGCCACGACCTAGGCGTGCCCCCCGTCCGGAGCGGGAGATGGGTGCGCGCCGTTGACGGCGGTGCAGCAAACTGACCGCCGCGACGCCGGCGAGGAAACCGCTGAGGGCGACCGCCACCGCCTGCGTGGTAGCAGCGTCCGCCACAGTCAGCCCGCGCTCGGTGGAGACGACGAGCGCGTCCACTTCCTCGGTGTCCGCGACGGGAGGGGCAGGCTGGAGCGATTCGCTCACGCGGCGAAGTGTAGTGGGCCAGTCAGACCGCTAGTGAAAGACCCGCTCATATACGCGGTAGCGCTTGACGACCTTGCCGCCCATCGCCTCCATGCCACGGTTCATCGCCGTGTTGGTCTCGAGGATCCAGCCCATCTCCCCGCCCGTCTGCGGGCGTACTTCGGCGGCATCGAAATGCTTCTGATACAGCCTGGCGGCCACCCCGGTGTGCTGGTAGGCGGGCTTGACGCCCAGAAAGCCGACGCGCACACGATTGGTGAGCCGGCCCTTGTTCAGGAAATACCACCAGCCGAGCGGCAGCAGACGGCCTTTCATCTTTTCGAGCACCTGATTCAGATCGGGGATCGTGATCGCCATGCCGACGACCTCCCCGTCGTCTTCTTTCTCGGCGATCATGAACCAGTGCTTGTCGAACGCCAGGTGCATGTCCATCGTGTAGGTGTCGAGGTCCTTCTTTGAGTAGGGGACGAAATCCCAGTTCTCAGACCATGCCGAGTTGTAGACTTCGGCGAAGGAGTCCATGTCTTTACGCAGCTGGCGTCGGCGCATCGGACGCACACGGATGCCGTGCTGTGACTGGGATTTCTCGGCCAGATCCCAGATCACCGGCATCACTTTCTCGCGCTCGGTCACCTCCAGGTTCCACATCAGCAGGTCCATCGCCTTGGTCAGCTGCGCCTGCTCGGCGAGCTGCTGGTAGTAGGGGGGATGCCACGGCTGGCGGATCATCGGGCGCAGCTCGTAGCCCTCGATCAGGATGCCGCTCTCGTCGTTCATGGAGAAGTCGGCGGGCCCGACCATCCGTTCGCAGCCGCGTTGTGAGAGCCACTCTTGTGCGGCCGCGAGCAGCGCGTCCAGCGCCTGTTGGTCCTGCTCGAACTCCAAGAACCCGAACCAGCCCCACTTGGTTTTGTGAAAGTCGTTGTAGGCGTGATTGATCTGCGCGCTGATGCGTCCCACCACGCGACCGTCGCGATAGGCCAGGAAGTATTCGCCTTCGCCGTGACTGAAGTACGGGTTCAGATGGCGGCTCAGGAACAGCCAGCGCTCGAGCTTGAGCGAAGGCACCCACAGGGGGTGGCTAGCATGCAGGCGATACGGGAGGTGGATGAACTGTCTGCGCTTGAGGATTCGCTTCAGTCGCGAACCGCTGCCAACGGTTTGTACCTCTACGCCCACTGACTGGACACCCTATATGCACACATCGATCGATGTATTCGCCAAGGTTCGAGGCCACGAGCGCGAAGAGCTGCTGCGCGCGGCCCAGGACGCGGAGATCCTCCCGTACTTCCACGTGTTGAGCTCGCCGGCGATGCCGGTCGTGGAGATGGAGGGCGCCAGACGGATCATGCTCGGCTCCAACAACTATCTCGGGCTGACCGGTGACGAGCGCGTGCTGGCCGGCGCACAGGACGCGCTGCACCGTTATGGCACCGGGCTGACCGGGTCGCGTCTGTTGAACGGCACGATCCCGCTGCACCTCGATCTCGAGCGGGAGATCGCGCAGTGGATGGGCACCGAGAGCGCGCTCGTTTTCACGACCGGCCATCAGGCAAACGTCGGCACGCTCGGGACGATTCTCGGTCCCGGCGACACGGTGATCGCCGACTCTGGAGATCACGCCTCGATTCTCGACGGCTGTCTGCTCTCGCGAGCGAAGCTGCGGCCGTTTCGGCACAACCGCCTGGAGAAGCTCGAGAAGATGCTGGTGCGCGCCCAGGAGGATGGCGGCGGGGTGCTGGTGGTCGTGGACGGGGTCTTCTCGATGGAGGGCGACATCGCCCCGCTGGTGGACATCTGCGATCTGTGTGAGCGCTACGGGGCGCGGCTGATGGTCGACGAGGCGCACGGCGCCGGCGTACTCGGCGCACGCGGGGCCGGCACGGCCGAGCTGCTCGGCCTGGAGGACAGGGTCGATCTGCGGATGGGAACGTTCTCCAAGTCGATGGCCTCCTGCGGCGGCTTCGTGGCCGGGCCGGCCGATGTGATCGACTACCTGCGCATCTACTCGCGGTCGTTCGTGTTCACCGCCTCGGCTGTGCCGGCGGCGCTTGGGGCCGCACTGGCGGCGCTGCGGGTGTTGCGCTCGCCCGAGGGCCGGCCGCTATTGGAGCGGGTGCTCGAGAACGCCTGGCGGCTACGCGACGGCCTCGAAGAGATCGGCTTCTCGGTCGTCGCCGCCCAGCGGCTGCCCTCCTTGCCGAGCGTCAAGGACGCGCCGGGTGTTCGCCTGGACGACGCGGGGGAAGCGACGATCGTGACCCCTGTCGTTCCGGTGCTCGTCGGGGATGACTGGAAGGCGGCGCTGTTGTGGAAGGCGCTGTATGAAGAGGGTGTGTTCGTCAACACGGCTCTGCATCCGGCGGTGCCCCCAGGCGGGGCGCTGCTGCGCACGAGCGTGATGGCCACGCACGATCAGGCGACACTCGATGAGGCGCTTGGGACCTTCGCCAGGGTCAAGCGCTCCTTCGAGGCCGAGCACGGACCGCTGCCTGGCCCCGGTGAACGCCACCGCAACTCTGGATGATCACGGGTCTCCCAGCCCGATCGCCGCTGGCGGCGCTCTCGGCGACTTGTCCATTTTCACACAAGTCCTGGCGCAAGAAAAAAGCCCGCTTCTAGCGTACGAAGAGGCGATCTGGTGTTGACCGGGGACCCCGCGCTGGCATAGCTTCAGGGGGCGCTCTGCAAGACGGTTTGAGGCATCATCCGCTGCGGCTGGTAGGGGGTGAGCTGGGTCGGGTCAAAGTGACGTGGGTTAGCTTCGGCCGTTCCTGCGGGCGCGCTACTCGTCAATAAGCAAGGATGTCGCCCTGCGGAGTCGCCGCCGGTCGACGGGGAGTGAACACACATGAACGCGTCAGCGACGATGGCCCCTGCGGGGCCGCAGTACATGCGCGCATTGGAACGCGCGAACAAGGTTCGTCTAGCTCGCGCCGAGCTCAAGCGCGCGGTAGCAATCGGCGAGGTCGGTGTCGCTGAGGTGATCCTCGACTGCCCGTGGGAGGCAGAGAGCATGGCGGTTGCCGACCTGCTGATGAGTCAGCGCCGTTGGGGACAGACACGTTGCCGCAAGTTCCTGGCACAGATACCGATGTCCGAGAAGAAGACGATCGGCTCGATGACCGAACGTCAGCGCAAGACCCTGGCGATGATGCTCGAGGGCGCCCATCGCGACGACAGCACTGTTGTCCTGGGTTCGCTGCACCACGGCGCACGGGAGCACTCGATGGCTTCCCGAACGCTGGTGACGGTCTGATCTGGACGAGACGACCGAGTCGATGATCGTGGAGAGGGTTGCGCCGTGGTGGCGCAACCCCTGGCTAACGGACAGCCAGAGGAGAGCTTGACCTGCCACCAGCCGGCGAGCATCCCGATCACACCGAGGCGCGGGCGCACTTCCCAGACACCGCAGGTGCCTTGCCCGAGGTCCCTGACGTGCACCCGGTAGTACTTGTAGTGGCCCGGCTGGAGCTTCATCCGCTCCAGCAGTTCGCGGGATTCCCGCTCGAAGTCGGCCCGCTCGAGAACCAGGCCGCGGGTGCGCGCCAAGCGGGCGGCGAGCCGATCACGCAAACGCTCTAGCTCCGCGAAGGTGAGCAGCCGAGGCCCTGACTGGTGTTCGCGTCCGTAGATCTCCGTCGAGAGATGCGGAAAGGTCTGGGCGAGCATTTCCGAGAGCTCGCGCTCCATACGCTCGATCTGAGAGCGCAGCGCCCGCCTGGCGCCGTGCTCGGGGACGTTGTGCAGTGGCGCGCGGAGGCTATCTGCCTCGGCGCGGCGATCTACGAGTTGCTCGGATTGGTTCACCTGCACCTCCTCGGCCACCGCCAAAGAAACTATCTTAGCTCTCTGAGCGGGTGCTGGCGAGCACTGTCCCGTTTGGCGCCTCTAGGCCTCAGTCGGTGAGGGCAGAGGTGCACATCCACAGCGCCTCCTCGACGTGCATCATCGATACCCCGGCCACCTGGACTGTGAACAGCATCAGGCGGCGAGTGCTGGGGAGCGGTTGATGCTCGGCGGCGATCTCTCCGAAGAGCACCGCCAGCGCCGAATGCGCGTCGGCTATCACCATCTGGCCAACCGGGAGCATGCGTGCCTCATCGGTGCTCCCCAGCGGTTCGCCCTGGCTCAGGCGTATCCCCAGCGGCCCGTCGATGGTGGCGGCGTCCAGCGCCCAGACCGGTACCCCTGTCTCGATCAGGGCGAGCAGCAGCACATCGACCAGGCGCCCGCGAGAGAGAAAGCCGCCGTCCATCAGGCGTTCGAAGATGGCGGCCTCGATCGGTGTGCGGGTGACGTCAGGGTCCAGGCCGATATGACGGAAGAACACACGGTAGGCGGCGGGGACCGGCTCGCGGCGCAGGTTGATCGCGCGTGCCCCGCTCCAGCGGTCTGATATCTGACGGACCTGGCGGGCGAGCGACGGTGGGCTTGCGGAACCCACCTCGGCCTCGATCTCAACGGCGATCAGATGCAACTCCGGGAACTCCTCCTGCACCTCACGGGCGACCCATCCGAGTTCCGGTCGCTTGCTCTGTGGGGAGTCCTGTGTCGGCATCGCTTGAGCCGAGGCTCGCTATCTGAAGCCGCGTGCTCGCGCCGCGGCTTCGAGGCCCGAGACGCGTGCTCGCAGGGTAGCGATCGGGGGCGTGGTCAGCAGCGCCTCGCTCTGGACTGTCCCGCCGGGCAGAAGGAACGTGAGCTGCGGGCAGCTGGCGAGTCTGTAGATCGCGGCCAGCGCCCCGTCTTCGTCGTATCCGACGGGGAAGCTCAGTCCCCGTGAACGCACCAGCTGACGCAGAGCATTTCGATGCCCCTTGACCTCCACGGCCGCGAAGCGCACGCCCGGAAACTGGCCTAGGAGCCGCTGCATGTCGGTGAGGACTTCTGGGCAGGCGCCGCTGTTGACGAACAGGGCGAGTACGACTGGGTTGTGTTCGTAGAGTTCGCAGAGGTTCAAGATGCGCGGGCCGCGAAGCTGGCAGGCCGGGTGCTTGCCGGCGGCGCCCTCGTTGGCGCGCGTGGCGACATCCGAGTCGCCGCTGAGATCGCTCAGCGCCAACGGCACGGCGAAGGGAGCGGTGTGCTGCCCGACGGGTATACCCCGCGCTCCGTTGGGCTTACTGAGCAGCGTGTTGAGTGTGATCAGCGCGAGGATCAAGAGCCCCAGCACACCGACGTAGCGCCCGTAGCGCTGCTGCTGAAACGGCTGGTTTTTCTCAGGCGGGCTCATGGGGCGCCCGTCCGCTGCCCGGCCCCGCGACACGGGTGCGCGGCCGTGAAAACGCCTGGGCCAGGCTCCTGAGCGGACGCTCGAGGTCACCTCGCTCTGCCAGCTCGAGTACCGACGGGAGCACGACGAGCACACCGATCAGCGAGACGCTCAGATCGATCAAAGTCAGCAGACCGAAGTCCCTGAGCATGCGGATGTCTGAGAGGGCGAGCACACCGAACCCGGCGATCGCGGTGATACCCGAGGCGACCACCGCCCGACCGGTGCGCTGATAGCTGCGTCGCAGTGCCTGCATACTGGAGTGCCCGGCGAGGCGTTCCTGGCGGTGGCGCTCACACAGCAGCACGCTGAACTCGGTGGAGATCGCGATCACTAGCGCCCCGAGGGTCACCGACATCGGGTTCAGCGGCACACGCACGGCGAACAGGACCAGGGCCGACCATCCGCTTGCAAGGGCGACCGGCAGCATCGCCGCCAGCACCCTGGTGCGGTCTCCGCGAAAGGCCGCCAGCAGCACCAGCGCGACGGCGGCGAGGCCGGCCAGCAGGCTGAGCAGCCGCTGTGGGACGGAGGCGATCTGGGCCTCGGACTGGGCCGCCAGCACCGGCAACCCGACGAGCTGGGCGCTCACACCAGCGGGCGGGTGAAGGACGGAGCGCATCGCTTCGATGACGTGCTGCTGCTCTGAGAGGGGCATCAGACGGATCCCGAAGGCGAGCGTGGCAAAGCGCCGGTTGGCGGTTATCACGTCCTGGGAGAAGTAGGAGGGAATGGTTGCCAATAGGGCGCGTATTTCCGCGGGCGTGAGTGACGCGGGGTGTGCGCCGGCGGCGGCGGAGGCGCCGTTGCTCTTGGTGGTTGCGTGCGCGGCCGTGCCGCCGCTGCCATTCGAACCCAGGGATGTTTCCGGCGCATTGGTAACACTCGAGGCGGTGGCGCTGCCCAGCAGGTCCGGCAGCGAGAAGGCGGGGCACAGCTCGGCACGACCACAGCCGCGGGCGGAGCTGTAGTGAAAATGCTTGAGCACGCTCTGTTGGTAGGAGCTCATCCAGGAAATCACCGCGGGCTTGGCCAGATCGCGCCCGGAGATCATCAGGTCTATTTCGCCTCCCACACCCGAGGCGCGCTCCAGTTCGTTTAGTGCCCGCAGCGAGGAGAGATTCTGCGGGACGAGCTTGGTGATGTCGGTCTGCACCTTCGTCTGGGTATCGAGGCCCCAGCCGATGGCGGCGAGTGCCGTGCCGATCAGCAGTACCCGCCCGGGGTTGCGTGCGGCACCCATCAGCGCGACGCGGTTCACATACCGGTTCAGTGGGTTGTCTGAGAGCAGCTCTCGAGCGCCGCGCCACGCCTCCGCCAGCGGACCATCAAGGCGCCAGGCGCGCGTGGCCTGTGTGCCCGCGGGAATCGAGCCGGCACGGCGTCGGGCCGAGAGCACGAGCACGGCCGATCCGGCGCTCAGCGCGCACAGCAGCGCGATCGCAATGCCCGCGACGAGCAGTCCAGCGAAGCCGCGCACCATCGGCACGGGCGAGAGCAGCAGCACGAGCATCGCGGCGGCGCTCGCTACCGCCGCGGTCGCTATCGCCGGAACACCCGCGAGCACCGCGCTTCTAACCGCCTGCAGCGGAGTGCTGGAAGCATCCTCGAGCGCCTCCCCGACGCGTGACTGGAACTGGATCGTGTAGTCCACGGCTAGTCCGATCAGGATCGGCAGCACCGCGATCGAGGCGACCGTGAGCGAGGCCCCGAGCAGCGCCAGCAAGCCGAATGTGAGGGCGGCGGCGAGCAGGGCTATCCCGAGCGGCAACAGGCGTGGGCGCCCCCAGAAGATCAGTGCCAGCGCAAGTGCCATGACCAGCACCACGGCGATCAAAAGCAGCTTCAGGGAACGGGTGATCGACCCGGCCAGCTGAGAGACGATCACCGGCTCCCCGGTGAGCAGGTAGCGACCGCCGTGCTGAAGATGCCACTGCGGCATCTTCAGGGCGCTTGCGATCAGCGAGATCGTCTCAGCGCGCTTGGATTCCGAGAGACCGTCCTTCAGGCGGACCGAGATCAGCGCGGAGTCGCGGCTTGGGAACAGGTAGGCGAAGTGCTCCTTGGGGGTGCCGGCGGGCTTGGTCGAATCGAACACCACTCTGGTGATGAAGTTGGGGTTGGTGAGGCTGGGGGGCGAGTTCAGGCCGTACTGCAGCGCCAGCATCGTGACCCCCTCGGCGAACCGGGCGATCGTGATCTTGCTGGCTTCTTCTCCGAGTTGGTGCGCTTCGGCAGTGCTGCGATGGTGGGCAAGCGCCTGCTGGGTGAAGACCTTCCTGGCTTCGCTGGCGGCGGCCGCTGCCTGCGAACGTTGGCTGGCGAGCTGCGCGTTGATCACTTCGGCGGCCTCGTTGATGAACGTCCCGGGCCCGAGAACGACCTTCACCGTCTTTGACCGGGCCAGCTTTCCGCACGGTCCCTGGGCTCCGCCCTCGACGGCGAGCGCCTTCGTTGGGACGTTGCCCGAGAGGCAGCCCTCCAGTCCCACCAGTCGCTCCAGATCGGAGCTGAGCAACAGCTGCTGCAGGTCGCCCTTGACGAGCACCGCGATCGGCTCTTCACCAAAGTTGCGATAGAAGCGCTGCGTTGACTTGAAGGTCGAGTTCGAGCGTCCGACGAAGGTGTCGGTGGCCGCGCTCGGATGCAGCCCCAGCGCGGCCACCGCACAGCCGATTCCCACACTCAGCGCCAGCGCAAGGGCGAGCACGGGCCGGCGCGCCGCGCGGTCGGAGATGCCACTGAGAAAGCGTGCGAGTGTCACGACGCTCAGGCTCGGGTCGCGGAGAGCAGTCGAGCGCAGCGGGAGGGCGGGGTACTCGTTGCTGGCGCCATCCCGCCGGGCGCTACTCCATGCCCAGCGGACCCTGGGATTCGCCGGAGAGGAACTGCCTTACGAACTCGTTTTCGGACTCCAGGAGTTCCTGTGCAGGCCCTGACTCCACGATCCGACCGCGCCAGAGAATCGAGATGTGCTCGGCGACTCGCCGCGCGCTCATGATGTCGTGTGTGATCACGACGTAGGCCCCGCCGTTCTCGGCGTGAACCTCCTTGATCAGCTCGCACAACAGCGCCGTGCGCACCGGATCGAGGCCCGAGTCGGGCTCGTCGAAGAGGACGATGTCCGGTTCGAGCACGAGCGCACGCGCGAATCCGGCGCGCTTGCGCATCCCGCCGGAGAGCTCGTTTGGCATCTTCTCTCCCTCGCCGCCGAGGCCGACCTCGCGCAGACGACGCCCCACGATCTCGGCGATCTCATCCTCGCCCTTCTCGGTGTGCTGGCGCAGCGGGAAAGCGACGTTGTCATACAGGTTCATCGACCCGAACAGAGCACCGTCCTGGAAGAGGACACCGAACTTCTTGCGCAACTCGAACAGGTCGTCGTCGGACAGCGAAGGGATCGACTGCCCGTGCACGATCACATCGCCCTCATCCGGGTAGAGCAGGCCGACGATGTGCTTGATGCAAACGGACTTACCGGTGCCGGAGGGTCCGAGGATCATCGAGATCTTGTCCTCGGGCAGCGACATGTTCAGCCCCCGCAGCACGTGGTTGGGCCCGAACGACTTGTGCACGTCCACGAACTCGATCGCATCCGGCTCCGGGGACGCGCGGATCTCCCC
>DATBPE010000232.1:0-32439 GCA_036561505.1 Solirubrobacteraceae bacterium | reverse complement strand
GAAGCGAATGGAAGGTTCAGTCGACTCCCAACCCGACGGAGCAGCAGAACGCTAACTGGAAGGTGTGTCGTGTACGTCGGCGACGATGTGTATGGCGTAGGCAGCTACAAAACAGCAGCGGTGTGCGAGTGACGTTGGCGGAGTACTGGAATGGCAGTAAATGGTCGATCCAGTAGAGCCCACGCAAATAGACCAACTCAAGACAAGGGGGGGTTGTCGTTGGTGTGGTTTTGTTTTTCGGGGGATGTAGCGAGCGCGTAGCGCTCGCTGGGTTTGGTGGTTTCTTGTGTCTGCTCGCCGTGGCGTAGCTGTCGTGGATTGTTCGCCGAAGGCTTTAGCGAGCGCGGAGCGCTCGCGGGTCACGGGAGACTGTGGAGCCGTGAAGAGCGAAGAGGCCTTTAGGCCGGTCTCCAGAACCAAAACTGACCATTGAACGCAGCTTCCCCGGTCTGCCAATCGATAGAAGAAAGCTTTGAGGGCGCATCAAAAGCAATGCCGATCGAGAATAGCTAGCCCATGAAGGTTTCAACTCTTCTGCGTACAGTCCTACTAGGACTTACACCCGTGCTCGCAGGTTTTTTCCTAGGTTGTGGGGGCGGGTCCTCGACGTCCTCTTCGGCCACGATCCCGGTGTCACCCGCGGCATCCGTGGATAGCTCCGCATCCTCCAACGCAGATGCGGTCGCGTTCGTGTCGAGCACGCCGATACCCAAGGTGAGCTATTTGCACTGGCTGTCGGTGGAGTCCGCGCTGGGCGCAGGCGGCAACCCGGGTCACGCGGCGCTTGGGTTCCTGCTCACCTCAGAGTGGGTGCTGGGGGAGGCCCGTACACGGGGGATCTCGGTGTCGGAAGCCGAAGTCAAGCAGCAGCTGAAGAAGCTCGAGCGTCAAAGCTTCCCGCAGCCCGGCTCCCTGCGGAGACTCCTCGCCAGCTCGGGGGAGACGGAAGCGGATCTGTTGGCGCGAGTCAAGGTGGAACTGCTGCGGTCGGGCATTCGCGGCGCAGGCGACGGTCGGTGAGAGCGGCTCTCGCGGCGGAGCGGTACTGGCGAGCTTCCGGGAGGCCTTCAAGCAGCACTGGAAGAGCTACACCGATTGCAAGGCCGGCTATGTGATGGAAGACTGCTCTGAGTACAAGGGTGAGCGCGAAGGCCTGGCCTCGGCGATTCCCGCGACGAGTCCCTCCAAGCCGAGCGTGACCGGCCCCACGGGCTCCAGGTCGACCAGCGGACTGCTCCCCGATCCCGGTGGCCCGATGGCGATTGCCAGCCCCGCGTTTGAACTGGGTGGCGCGATCCCGGCTCGCTATACCTGCGATGGTGCCAACGTCAGCCCGCCACTGCATTGGTAAGGCATCCCTCGAGGCACAAAGGAACTGATGCTCGACGTCATCAAATAAGGCCCGTCAACAACAAGCTTTCCTTTGCGTGAGCGATCACTGGCCTCGGCCCCACACTCACACGGGCTGAGCGCCGGAGCGCCGCCACCCCCGGGTTCGATCGTGGGAGCCAATGGTGAAGGGCAGGGCGCATACCACCTCTGCCCACCCAGTGGTTCAAGCGAAAAATATGTGGCTGTGCTCTTCGCGCTACACCCTTTAGCGGCAAAACCGGGTTCGATGACGCCAAGCTACGTCTGCAAGCCGAGCACAACGCCAAATACCAAGGCTTCCTCATCTTCACCTACCAAAGAAAATAGGCCAGCAGCTATGCACTGCACATCAAAGATGAACAGGATCTAGCGGTGGATTGAAGGCAGGGGCCTGGTTGGCGGCGCGGATGGATCGGAGCGGGCCGAGGGGCGAAAAGCGAGGCAGCGGGTCGGGGGAGTGGGCGACGGGGAGCGAGATGGCGCTGATTGCGTGCGGCGTGGGCCGGAGCGGGCGTCTGGCGGGGTGCCCGGGTGATGGCGGTCTTGCGGCGCGGAGGCGGCGCTGGCGCGGTGCGCAGCTGGGTGCTCTGGCGTGGGCGAGCGGCGATGCTCACCGGCGGCGGTGTCGCAGCGGCGACCACGGTGCGCGCGTTCCTCAGCTCAAGCGCGAGCTCGAGTCGGATAGGACGCTGGCCCAGATCGCCACCGCGAGCAGCGGCAAGTCTGAAGCGGCGTTGATCGGCGCCCTGGTTAGCGGCAGGAAGAAGAGGCCCGTCGGTGACTCTCGGGGGGGCGCAGGTGCGGCTGGCTAGCAAACGAGCCTCGCGCCGGTCCCCGCCACGTTCGAGCACGTTCCAGGCGCCCCTGTGCCGGCTTCGAATTGGAGCTCCCCAAGGGCTCAACTGCGTCAGAGCCGCAACGGAGACTTGTGTTCACAGAAACTAAAAATGCCGACCGAATTTGTGGCCCAGAGCGGAGCGACCCTTACCCAGAACACCCACATAGAAGTAGAAGGTTGTGAGTTTATGGTAAAAGTGAAAAGCGGCGGATGCTCCCGGGGAGAGCCTCGAAGGACGGGGATGGAAGAGGTCAGGCTGTGAGCGAATTGGCACGAACGAGATCAATAACACACAAATTCACGGCATCTACCAAGTCAAAAAGACAGTCACCAATATCACAAAACAGAACCCGAAGTAAGGGGTTTTTGGTCAAGTGCTGTCCACATAGAGCTCGGGCGTTGGCACGCCGGGCTCTGTAGCGAGCGCTAAACCGACCCAAGCACCCCCTACGCTGGGGGTATGAGTCGTCTCCTCTCACGTCTGGCCTGGATGATCGGCCTCGGTCCAGTGGCGCTCACTGCTTCACCGGCCGCTCGCTGCAGGACGGCGACGCTACGGCGTCTGGGGGAGAGGGCCGCGTCTGGCCAAGCGATCTCGCGGCTGGCGAAGCAGACCGCCTACCAGGTCCCCCGGGCTTACGCTGCCTGCGCCTCGAGTTCGCCGGCGGCTCGCTCTGGATCCAGGTCTACCTCCTGTGGCCGCGAGGCCACGGGCGGGCGCAGCACCAAAAACGCCGCCACGATGCCAAGCGAAACGAACACGGCGGCCACCACGTAGGCGAGGTGATATCCACCGGTCAGCGCGCTTATGAGCGGGTGCCCGGTGGCGGTCAACGCCTTGGTGTGGTCGGTGGCGATCGTCCCCAGCGTGGCCAGGCCGATAGCGCCAAACAACTGCACGGAGACGTTGATGATCCCCGATGCCAGACCCGCGTCGCGCGCGGGAGCATCGGCCATCCCGATCGTCAAGAGCGGCATGAAAGACGCGCCCGCGCCCAGGCCGAGTGTCAGGAAAGCGAAGAACAGGCCGGGGAAGTAGCTCGCGTGAACACCCTGGGTGGCCAACAGCACGAGGCCGATGACGATTCCGAGCAGTCCGCCCGCCAGTGTCTGCACAGAGCCAAAGCGCTCCACCGCGCGGGCCGAAAGACCCATCGACATGGTCGCGATGGCGATGGTCAGGGGCATGAACGCCAGCCCCGTGTCGATCGCGTCATAGCCGAGCACACGCTCCAGGTACAGCGCGCCGAGGAAGAACGCGGAGAACATGCCGGTGACGAGCAGGCCCCGAACCAGGCTCGAGCCCATCAGCGTGCGCAGGCGCAGGATCCGCAGCGGCATGATCGGGTTGGCCACGCGCGCCTCCAGCGCCAGGAAGGCACCGAGCAGGGCAAGCGAGGCGCCGCTCGCGCCGAGCGTGCGCGCTGAGAGCAGACCGTATTCGCTTGACTTGACGATCGCGAACGCTCCGAACATGGTCGCCAGCGTGATCAGCGCCGATCCGAGCAGGTCAACGCCTCCGGCGAGTCCGATGCCCTCGTTCTCCTCGATCAGCGCCGAGCCGAGCAGCAGGGTCACGGCGCCGATCGGCACGTTGACGAAGAAGATCCAGTGCCAGTTCAAAGACTGCGTGAGTGCCCCACCGGCGAGCAGGCCGATCGAGCCGCCCCCGGCTGACACGAACGCATACATGCCCATCGCCTTGGCCTGCTCGACCTTACCTGGGAACTCGGTGACGATGATCGCGAGGATCACGCTGGAGGCCACGGCTCCGCCGACCCCCTGGATCAACCGCGCCACGATCAGCATCATCTGGCTGCTAGCCACCCCGCACAAGATCGACGCGGCCGTAAACATCACCACGCCGCTGAGGAAAACCTTCTTGCGACCGACCAGGTCGCCGAGGCGCCCGGCAAGCAGCAAAAAGCCGCCGAAGGTGATCAGGTATCCGTCGATCACCCATGTCAGGTTCGCCTGCGTGAAGTGCAGTTCGTGCTGGATCGATGGCAGCGCTACGTTTACGATCGTCGCATCCAGGACCATCATCAACTGGCCGAGGCAGAGCACGGCAAGCGCGATCCAACGGCGGCGCTCGCGCTTGCGCTCGGCCTCGCTGGTGACGGTTGGCTGCTGGAGGTCTTTCAGGCGGGTGCTGGCGGTGCTCATCTTGCTCCTTCTTGTTGGACCAGGACACACCATAGCAAGGATCATCCATGAAACAAGTATTATCTTTTTGTTGATGATGATTGCTACATCGTGGTACAATCGAGGACGTTATGAGTGACGAGCTGCGGTCATGCGAGCCAGGTTCGATGGTGCTGCTGACACGGCTGGCCAAGCAGGTCTACCGGCGCAGCAGCGAGGATCTCCTGGGCATGCATCTACGGCTGCTGATGGCGCTCAGCTACGTGCGTGATCACGACGGCGCCCCACAGCAGGAGTTGGCCGAGGCGCTCTGCATGGACGCCAACAACGTCGTGCTGCTGCTCAACGAGCTCGAGGACCTCGGACACGTCAGCCGCCGGCGGGACCCGCATGACCGCCGCCGGCATCTGGTTGAGATCACCAAAGACGGAGCCCGCGCGCTGCGGCTCGCCGAGCGAGCGCAGGAAACAATCGAGGGCGAGGTTCTCCAGGCACTCGATCCGGAGGAGCGCGCGACCTTGTGGCAGCTGCTGACACGGGCCCTTCACGGCGCCGAGCCAGACCGCGAGGACACCCCCAGCGCCAGCGCCGCGTCGCTGTCCGCATAACGTTCGTTTGACGGATCTACCTCGGAGCGCTCTGTGGCGGTGCGCTCTGCGCGCCCCGGAGTAACGCCAGAGAGCTCAGGGCCCTTCAGTAGTGAGTGGCGGCGGCGTTCAGGACGCTGAGCCACGCCCGCCTGGCACCGAGCTGCCGTAGGCGAGGCTGAGGACGATGTGCGCGGTGTCGGCGAGGAAGTCCTCGCGCTCGATCGGCGGCGAGTCGAGCACATAGCGAACGAGCAGATGTTGGGTGAGCTCGACGATCGTCCACGTCATGCGCTGGACGTCGGCGTGGCGCAGGGCGCGAGAGTTCGCGGCAAGGGTGTGGTAGACGATGTCGGCGATGTGGCTTCGTACCGACTGCAGCGCCTCCTGTTGCTCGATGGCGGGGACGCGGTCCACGAGCGCGCGCAGCAGTGCGGCGTGCTGCTGCAGCGCATCAAGGACAGAGCCCAGCACCGTGAGCACCGCGGCCGGAGGCTGCTCTGTTGCCGCTGCACGTAGCGCTGGGGCTATCGCGCCGGCGAAGTCGTCGATCAAACGGTGGGTGATCTCGGCGACGATCGCGTCCTTGTCCGGGAAGTACTGGTAGAGGCTGCCGGGGCTGATTCCGGCCTCGCGAGCGATCCGATTGGTCGAGGCGTCCTGGTAGCCGCCGTCTTCCAGAACGCGAGCGGCGCCGCTGAGGATGCGCTCGACCATCGCTCGCGATCGTGCCTGGCGAGGGCTTCTTCTGCGGGTCCTCGGCATGCGCCGTAGCTTCGCAGGAATGCGATTTGAATGCGAGTACTCGCTCGCTTTAGTGTATGGCTATGCCCACCCGCACCCCACTCCCCTCTCTAGATCCTCTGGACGCGGGAGCCCGCGGCGCTGCACTGGGTAGGGGCTCCCTCACTTGGAAGCACCTGGGCGACACCCGCGGGCTCCTGCTCGCGCAGCGCGCCGGTGTTCTACAGGTGATGCATCCGGCGATAGCGGCCGGCGTGAACGATCACTCCGACTACTTTGAGAATCCCCTGGGACGCCTCATACGCTCGGCTGGGCCAATCCTCGGCGTCGTCTATGACCACGACGCGCTGGCAACTGCACACTGGGTCCGCGAACAGCACCCGCAAATACGTGGCCGCGACGCTCGAGGCCGCCGCTACCATGCGCTGGACCCCGACACCTACTACTGGGCGCACGCGACGTTCTTCGAGGCGCAGATCGCCACGCAAGAGCTCTTCGGCACCCCGTTCACGGCGCTCGAGAAGGAGCGGCTGTATGCGGAGTCGATCACCTGGTATGAGCGCTACGGCCTGAGGATGCGCCCCGTCCCACCGGACTACCAGGCGTTCCTGCGCTACTGGGACTACATGCTCGAGAGTGTGCTCGAGGCAACCCCGATCGCTCTGGATGCGGTGCGCAGCACCCCAAATCTGCCGTTGCCCCATCCCGCGATCAATGCGGCCGCCTGGAGGATCCTGCGAGGACCGGTCGGCTTCGCCGGGCCATGGCTCGCACGCGCCACGCTGCCAGCGCCGGCACGTGAGATCCTCGGCATCACCTGCGGCCGCGGCGACGAGCTCGCTCTGAAGGGACTGCGCACCCTGATCGCTGCTACTTGGCCGATCGTGCCGCCCCGCCTGAAAAGATTGCCACGCGCAAGGCGCTGAACGCTCCCAAGTGAGAGCTCCAAAGTGATGGGTGCACAAGGAGGCTCAGCGCCCGATCTCAGATCCCGACACGCTCAGACCGTGCAGGAGCCTCTCGCGCAGCCGCGGATCTGGGCCCTGCACGAGCAGCCAGCAGTTGGCCACTCGTCGCGCTGTGATCTGAGCATTTGTTGCGGCGCCCTCTTGGAAATCGCCGGTCACGGCGGTGGGGGTCAGGCCCGGCAGCTCTGCTGCGCGGCGTGCTGGATTCTGAGCGTTGAGAAGGATCGCCGCGGAGTAGACGGCATGTGAGTGCGGGAATGCGTACCACGCTCGAGCGCAGCTGAAGAGGGCGTTGGCCTCCACGCGTGAGCCGAGACTCGGCTCGCTGTTGGCGAGAACCTCCCACTCGCCGCCCACGTCGGGGAGGTTTGACCGACCCAGGGCACAGGGGGCGGGTGGAAGATGGCGGGGGTCGACGCTCGTGACGGATATCGAGTGGGTCGGTGGCGGTGTGGTTTCGGCGATTGGTGCTCCGCGGCGATCGAGATACACAAACGGGGTGGGCGGACCGTGGGTGAACACCACCACGGCGTGCCAGCCGGGGGCGAGATCCTCACCGGCGGCGGCCACGAAGGTTCGCCCGGCGATCCGCACCGCCCAGACACGCTCGCTGGTTATGAACCACGACAGGGACACGTCGCGGCGCATGTCCTGCCGCAGACGACTCAGCAGTGCCTTGATGTGGGCGCTTTCCTGTCCCTTTGTGGCTGGTGCGCTGCGGGCATCGGGTAGCTCACGCTGGAAGTGCGGGCGAGGAACGGCAAGGACATTCAACACGTTCGTGAGCGGCTCTCCCGCGGCGATCAGCACGGGTGCCCCGGCGATCGAGGGGGAGCACGATTCGCCGCCCCCGGGAAGCGGCTCGGTGGCCTTCACGAGCAAGAACGCGACCCGCGAGCACCAACCGGCGTTGCCGGGCTCCAGATTGGGGGTCACCGAGATCGCATAACGAAGCCCGCTCGGCAAGCGCCGCGGAAGAACAGACGCCGGCGGTTCCACGGCCGGCCCCGGGGCGCTGAGCACGGCGGCAGGCACCGTGCCGGAAAGGCCGTGGGATCGGCCCAGCAGCGGGATCACGGCCGCGGCGGCCGAGCCACCCACAAGAGCCGCGGCCAGCAGACCGAGAGTGGGCCCGCGACCCAACCGCCAGTGATCCAACCGGCGAGGACCCCCACGATCCAGTCGCGGTTGCGTTTGAGAGGCGGGGCCGTAGCGGCGCTCGGTCGCGAGGCGAAGATCTGCGCCCAGCCGATCGAAATAACCACTCATGTGTCGTCCTGTAGTCGCGCACGCAGGCTGCGCAGTCCACGGCTCACCCGCTGGCGCACGAGCTCCTGCGAGCAGCCGAACTCGTGTGCGAGCCCTTCGTAGTTCTTCTCCTCGATGATCCGCCTCCACACGGCGACGCGTTGATCCTCGGGCAGCTGATCGAGGTGTGAAAGCACCATCGAGCCCTCTCGGGCGAGCGCCTCGAGCTGAGCTGAGTCATCCTCGGCAAACGGGATCTCCCACAGACCAAGCTGTCTTCTGGCGTTGGCACTGACGCGCTCTCGACGGGCAGTCTCACGTAGCTTGTTGCGTGCGATGCCGAGCAGCCATGCGAGCGCGGGCGCCTCACCTGGCCGATAGCGTGAGCAGGCCAACAGCGCAGCGGCGAACACCTCGGCGGTGAGGTCGGCGGCCGCCTCAGCGGAGGCGGTGCGCCCACGCACATAGGCCACCACAGCTGCCAGGTGGCGTTCGTAGAAGATCCCGAACGCCGCCCCGTCGCCTTTACTGGCGGCATCGAGCAGCTGATCGTCGCTGCGGGTCTGCTCAGTTCTCACACCCATCATCTTGCGCGAGAGCGAGATCTGTGACAACACACCGTGACGGCGCCGCGGTCATCCCGTGGGAGCGTGTGAAGTCGCAGGGCCCCGCCCAAAGACGGGGGACTGCCGCGCGGGCGCCCGCGCGGCAGTCAGGCCTATCTACAGGCGGCCGCGCCGACCGCGATAGGGCCCTACGAAGAGCACCAAGACCACCAGCAGCAACAGCAGAGCGAGCGGGTTCACAAACGCGCCACCCGCGACGCTGAGGATGACCAACGCGAGGATTAGTAGAAGCAGCAGGTCCATGTGTTTCTCTCCCTGTTTGTAGGTGCCTACCGCAGGTTCGCGGCAGGGCACAACTACCCCGCCGCTTGCCCGCTAAACCCTCGCGTCCTCCTCACGTCAAGCCCAGCAGGGCTGAGCACCGGTGATTGAGCCGGCCCTCTGCGGGTAGTTCGCATGCTCTGGCTCGCATGCATCGTCAGTTAGTGCGAGCCGCCCAAAACCTCTACTGAAACCACAAAGGAGCCAACGTGAGCACCGACAAGACCATAGATGAGGGCAAGGGGCGTCTGAAGGAGGCGGCTGGGAGCCTCACCGGCGATGAGCATCTAAAGAACGAGGGTCGCACCGATCGGGCAAAGTCCTCGGTCAAGGAGAAGATTGACGAGGCCGCGGAGAAGCTAAAGAGCGCCCTGGACCACCACAAGAACTAGCCCATCTCAAATTTGCCGCGAGCCCTCCACACGTTGAGAAGGTCCCGAGGGGGGGTGCGAGGGCGTGCGGCGGGGGCGCGATCGATCTGGTGATCCGTCCAGGTTGTCCTGTGAAGCGCCCGCGCAGCAGCAATAATGCCTGAATCCGAGCCCCGGCGGGTAAGCAGACACTGTTCGAGGGACATCGAAAGGCAGCCAGTGGCCCTTCAAGCACACCAGATCACGGTTGACAGTTGCGAGCACGCGGTGAAGTTCTATGAGCACGACTGCGAACTGGTCGCGGTGGTCGGCCCCTACCTCGCCAAGGCCGCGCACAACGACGAGGTGGCGGTAGTGATCGCCACGGAGGCTCACCGCCGGGAATTCCAGAGAGACCTGCAAGCTCGTGGGATCGATCTCGAGCGGGCCATCGCCGATGGCGGCTTCTTCTGGCTCGACGCCGCCGCCGCGATGGCCGAGTTCATATTTGACGGGCAGATCGACCACGGGGCCTTCAACGATGTGATCGGCGGTCACCTGCGCCGGGCTGCCCAGGCCGCCCGCCCGATTAGCGCCTACGGCGAGATGGTGGCGCTGCTCTGGGATGCCGGGGAAGTGCTCGCGGCGATCGAGCTCGAGGAGCTGTGGAACGGCCTCGCGCGCGAGCTTCCGTTCTCGCTGCTGTGCTCCTACCCCGCGGCGTCGGTATCGGGGTCAGAGCACGCCGATGCTCTACATCAGGTTTGTCATCTTCACTCAGCGGTGCTTCACCCAGTCTCCCCCGGCGAGTCTGCGCAGAGACAGGTGACCGGTGAGTTCGCGGCGCAGCGCGACTCGCCCAGACTGGCACGCCTGCTGGTCGCCGAGGCGCTCGAGGATTGGGGCCACGACAGCACACTCGTGGGGGATGTGGTTCTGGTGGTCAGCGAGCTGGCGAGCAACGCTGTGCTGCATGCCGCCTCGTCGTTCTCGATCGAGGTCACCGTGCAGAGCTCGATCGTGCATGTCGCTGTCAGCGATTGCATGCCGATGACCAAGAGCGCCCTGAAGGCCCATCCCCCGCACGGACTGGGGTTGATCGATGCGCTGTGCGGCGATTGGGGGGTCGCAAGCGGCTCGCAGGGAAAGACCGTGTGGGCGCAGCTGCCCTGTGGCCCATCGACGCAAGCCGGCCCGCCGGAGCGCTGAGAAGCAAGAATCACCGCACTGAGGTTCGGCGGGGAGTCGGGCGCGAGGGACATCCCCTTCTAAGACGGTACCCCTCGCGCCCTGACGGCGGTGCTTGTAAGCAACTCCGCTGTAAGCCGTGTATCCGCTCGAGGGAACCTCTAAACACATTTCTTGTGGTTGGCGGGATTCGCCACCAGTTCTGGTGTCTGGGTACTTGCCCGCGCTACCGGTGTCGGTTGCCTCACGGGAGATGGCGAGCGCCAAGAAACCGGAGTGATCGAGGGTCCTCGTAGGCTTGGGGGAAATGTCGCGTGCTATCGAGGAGCGTAACCGCCGCATGTTGCGGACTCGCGACGAGATGGACCGTGCGTTCGCCGGGCCGCTGGATGTCGCGGCGCTCGCGCGTTTGGCTCATGTCTCACAGGCGCACTTCGCTCGCCAGTTTCGTGCGACGTTCGGTGAGAGCCCGCACCGCTACTTGCAGCGCCGTCGGGTGGAGCGGGCTATGGAGTTGCTGCGCGAGACCGATCGTCCCGTGACCGAGATCTGCTTTGACGTGGGATTCAACAGCCTAGGCACGTTCAGTCGCACGTTCCGCGGAATCGTGGGGGAGCCCCCGTCGGCTTACCGTGCGCGTTTCGCCGGCGATGGGTCCCTGCGCGTGCCGGCCTGCTGGGCGATGGCGTGGATGCGCCCGGCGGGATAAAGAGCAGATTCGGAGAAGCGGGTCCCCAGCGCGCCGTCTAACGTGACGAGCATGCTCAAACGAATCAGTCACACATTCATTCATGTTCTCGACCAGGACGAGGCGCTGGACTTCTATGTCGGCAAGCTCGGAATGGTCGTACACACAGACGCCGACATGGGCGTCATGCGTTTTCTGACAGTGAACCTTCCCGACCAGCCCGACGTCGAGCTGGTCCTGATGCTCCCAGGTCCGCCCGCTTACGACGATGCCACCGCCGAGCAGGCCCGTGAGCTCGTCGCGAAGGGCGGCGCGGGCGGCGGTGTGATCTTCCACACCGATGACTGCCGCGGTACCTACGAGAGCCTGCGGGCGAAGGGAGTGCAGTTCACCCAAGAGCCCACGGAGCGCTTCTACGGGATCGACTGCGCGCTGCGCGATCCCTCAGGGAACCCGGTCCGCTTCACCCAGCCCCCGGACGGCCCGATCGTCGCACCCTCAGCCGAGGAGCTCCAGAGGCGCGACTCGGACTAGTCACCACCTGCGTCAGGCGTCAAATCTGATGCGCGAGCAAATTCTGCCAGCCGCCGGTCGGCTGTGTGAGGTGATATGAAGCGGTCATAGCACGGGCTGTGGTGGACGTTGACTCGCTCGATGACGGGGCACGTCTTCGATCGGGGTCTGACCGGCTCTCGTGGGAGAATTCACGGTGATGGCGACATGCACAAGCGAACTGTCCCAAGCCGCTTTGAGCATGACTCTGCCATGAGTATAAATCGCGATACCGCAGCCATTCTCCTACTTCAACGGCTCGTCAAGCCGCGACAGGCCGCCGATCTTCTGGCGGATCACGGAGAGGATCCGGTGGCTGCTCTTGGGGCCGTCGGGGGCACTGCTCAGCTGACCCTCGGCCAGGCAGGCACAGCCAACTACCAGGACGAACTCGATCAGGTTGTTCGCGAGCTAGAGGAGCTCGAGTCAGAGGGGATATCCGTTCTGAGTGTTCTCGATGACGCATATCCAGCAAATCTGCGCCTGGTGTACGACCGGCCCCTGGTGCTGTGGATCCGTGGGGCTCTGGAAGAGTCCGACAGCAGGTCGGTGGCGGTGGTCGGCACTCGCATGGCCTCACCTCAGGGGCTCGAGCAGGCACGGCTGATCTCACGCCAGCTGGTAGACGCTGGCTATGTCGTCTTCAGCGGCTTGGCGACGGGTATCGATACTGCCGCGCACACTGCTGCTGTGGACGCCGGTGGACGGACTATCGCTGTGATTGGCACCGGGCTTCGGCACTCGTTCCCAAAGGAGAATGCGTCTCTTCAGCAGCGGCTCAGCTCTGAGTTCGCAGTCGTCTCTCAGTTCGAACCTGATCAGCAGCCGCGCAAGTGGACGTTTCCTATGCGCAACGCGGTGATGTCAGGGATCGCCCGTGCGACCGTTGTGGTTGAGGCCTCCTACACCAGCGGTGCTCGGATGCAGGCCCGTCTGGCGCTAGAGCACGGGCGTCCAGTCGTGCTGATGGAGTCCTTGCTCGAGCACGAATGGGCTCGCAACTACGCTGAACGTCCCGGGGTGCATGTCGTCTCGCAGGTGACCGAGACGATCGAGCTTCTCGATCGTCTGTATGACCCGGGTCTCACGCTGATCGCATAGCCGGTGAGCTCCCCCAAGCTCACCGTCGAGGAGGCCAGCAACGCGTATGTCCATGCCATGCGCAATCCACCCGTAGCGCGAGCAGGGGTTTGCGCAGTCTGTAAGACATTCCACGATCCGAGTTTTCAGGCTTGCGGGCGCTGCGTCGGGCAGCCGAACAATCTCGACGCGTTTGTCCCGATCACCTATAGCGTTCATGGGCGCCAGATGCATGACGCGCTGTGGAGCTATAAGAACGCTTCACAAGACGAGGTTCGCTGGTATCACGGAGTACGGCTGACCGCGATTCTGTGGCGCTTCATCGAGAACCATGAGTCGTGTCTGGCAAGGGCCGCGGGCGTAGATGACTTCGATCTCGTTGCGACCGTGCCGAGCAAGACTCCTGAGCGAGATGAGGGGCGTCGTGGACTGCGAACCATCGCCGGTAAGTGGTGTACCCCAATCGTGGATCGCTGGCAACGGGTCTTGTGGCCCGCCGATCCGCCGTTGCTCGAGAGGTCATATTCACATCAGCGCTATGTCGCGGACACGGACCTGACCGGGCGTCGAGTACTACTCATTGACGACACGTGGACCAGTGGAACGGCAATGCAGAGTGCCGCGTTCGCTCTTCGAGCGGCTGGCGCCAGCTCTGTCGCAGGTGTCGTGATCGGACGCCATCTCCGGCTCGAGTTCTCCTGGGACACCGGATCCTGCGAGGGCGAGTACAAGAAGTTGTCCTCGCACTTTGACTGGAGTGTCTGCGCGCTTGAGAGCTAGTGAAGCGCTCGGCTGTCAACACGTTTGACCGCAGTGTTGGGGCGTGACCGAGGCTCGACGCTCCCGCGCACGCACGCCAGCGTGTTTAGGCGCCGCTGATGTACGCCCGCTAGTCTTAGCTGATGCGAGTTGGGGTCGGGTGCGTTCGGGCTGCGGCGGTTGCGCTTGTCGTGTTCTGGCTCGATCAGATGACCAAGACCGCTGTCAACAACTCGATCGTGCCGGGCCAGCGCCAGCCGTTTCTGCCCGGAGTGCAGCTCGTGAACCTTCACAACCACGGCTACCTGCTGGGTGTCGGCTTTGTCGGGCGAGAACTACGGGTGATCATGGGCGTGTCCGCTTTCGCCCTCGCCACGGCCGTCTTGGTGCTTTCGCTGTTGAGCTACCGTCGACGCGGCGCGCCGCCACGCTGGGCACGGGGCCTGTCGGTTCACCGCTCGATCTGGCTGCCGATCGGGATGATGCTCGGCAGCGCTCTGGGAAACATGGGGGAACTCATAAGCCAGGGATCGGCCACCGACTTCATCAACATCACCGGTAGCAGACTCGCCTTCAATCTGGCCGACATAGCGGGGCTGCTGGGCGGTCTCACGCTGATCGCCATCATCAAGCCGATCCGCCTGGAGGTGAGCGTGCAACGGCGCAAGCCCGAGCTGCCGCCGCCAGACGCTCTCTGAGAGCCCGCTGTCCTTCACGCCCGCCGTCGGTCAGACTGACGACCCGCGCAAGTATTTCGCCGCCGACGTACGCTTCAACCGATGAACGCGCTCGAAAAGCTGAGAAATCGCCTGGCTGAGCTCGTCGATCTCGCGGCGCTCGAGATGCTCGCCTCCTGGGATCAGCAGGTGATGATGCCGCCCGAAGGCGCCAGCGCCCGGGGGCATCAGCTCGGGACGCTGGCCCGTCTCACGCACGAACGTGCCACCGCCGAGGAGATCGGCGACTGGCTGACACAGCTGGAAGGACAGAACCTCGGTGCGATCGATAAGGACATCGTTCGCCTAGCGCGCCGTGACTGGGAGCGCTCACGCCGGGTGCCGGCGCAACTCGCGGCCGAACTCTCGCGTGCGCACGTCGAGGGCCAGGAGACCTGGAGGCGTGCCCGGGAGCGCGATGACTTTGCCTCCTTCGCGCCGGCGCTGGAGCGAAACCTGGAGCTGGCGAGGGCCTACGGCCAGTGCCTCACCGACGGTCAAACGGGCATCTACGAGGCCCTGGTGAGCGACTATGACTTTGGCCTGCAGACCGAGCAGCTGCGGGAGCTCTTCGATGGACTCGCAAGCGCGCTCGCGCCGATGCTCGCCGAGGCTCGCCTTCGCCCCGTGCCCCCAGAGCCGGCGGTGCCCGCCGCTGTTCAGGAAGCGGCGGTCGCGGCCACGCTCGAGCGCCTCGGGGTCGATGAGGCCAGCTGGCGGGTCGACGTGTCCGCGCATCCCTTCACCGCCTGGATGGCCACTAGCGATACCCGAGTGACGACCCGTTTCAGCGACGGCGCGATCGAGTCGCTGCTGAGCTCCCTACACGAGTACGGCCACGCCCTGTATGAGCGCCAGGTCGCCCCGGCGCTCGCTCGAACGAATCTCGGGTGCGGCACTTCGATGTCCATCCACGAGTCCCAGAGCAAGCTGTGGGAGAACCACGTCGCACGCAGCCCGGCGTTCGCCGAGGTGCTCTCCTTTGAGCTCACGGCCGCCGGTTTTCAAATCGCCGCCCCGCAACTGCACGCGGCGCTCGTGGCTGTCGAGCCTTCGCTGATCCGGGTGTCCGCCGACCCGCTCACCTATCCGCTTCACATCGTCCTTCGCTTCGAACTGGAGCTGGCGCTCGTGGAAGGAGACCTCGCCGTCAGCGATCTGCCGACCGCCTGGCGGGACGGGATCAAACGACTGCTCGGCCTGGAGGTTCCCTCTGATGCGGTGGGGTGCCTGCAGGACATCCATTGGGGCGCTGGCAGCTTCGGATACTTCCCCAGCTATGCGCTCGGCTGCCTGATCGCCGCGCAGCTGTGGGAGACGATGCAACGGCAGATCGGCGACCGCTCCGAGGAGTTGCGACGCGGCGAAGTCGCGCCGATCAAGCACTGGTTGGGCGAGCGGGTGCACCACCACGGACGGCGCCTCGACACGCTGGCGCTGGTGCAGTCGGCCACCGGCCGTGGCCTGGAGATCGAGCCGTTCCTGCGCTACGTGACACCCTTCCTGACCGCTTGAGCCGCGGCCGGGCCCGCGCTGAGCTCTTTCGATGGGCGCCAGAGCACGGCGGCCGGGCGGCGCTTTCTAGAGCGCGAGCGTGAGCTGAGCGCCGGCAAAGCCTGAAGTAGCCGCTGCGCGGCGATTGCGCAACTGCCCGCGCCGGTAGCGGACGCGACCCTCAACAGTGCCCGTAACCCAGCCCGAAATAGGGGGATAGCGGTACTTTCGCTCGGGCCCGGGGTTTCGTTTTATGGGATTTGGGGGTAAGCACAGAAACCGACATCAATCGGCACTGGAGATGACAAATGCTTACCAAGAGCAGGGGCACGAGCCTCGGGCGGGCTATCACTGGATCCCTACTGATCGCTCTCCTAATAGCGGTTGCGGCCGGGGCGGCGAAGATACCGGCCCCCTCGGTCTCGACCGGCGGGACGTCAAACATCACATATTCAACGGCGATCCTCTACGGCTATATCAACCCGCACGGCCAAGTCACCAACTACTACTTCCAATATGGGCCGAGTGGCAATTTCGGTTCGCAGTCGCCGTTGGCGCCAGCTGGCAACGCAACTTCCACAACAAAGGTCAGCCAGGCGATCCCCGGGCTGTCTCCCGGACTGACCTACCACTATCGCATCGTGGCGATCAGCCCCGCCGGACGCACCAACGGGCAGGAGCGCAGCTTCAGAACACCGAAGGTGCCGCTCTCTCTGGCGATCGTCGGCGCACCGAATCCGGATGTTTTCGGAAGCCCGTTTTTGGTCGAGGGGTCTCTGTCGGGAACCGGTGCCTCCACGCGCGAGATCGTGCTGCAGGCTAACCCGTTCCCCTACACGGCCGGCTTCAAGACCCTCGGCAATCCAGAGGTCACCAACGCCGCCGGGGGGTTCTCCTTCCCGGTGCTCAACCTGGCTGAGAACTCTCAGCTGAGAGTGATGACCGTCGGTGCCCCGGTGGTCGTGAGCCCGGTCGTTGTTGAGAACGTCGCCGTCAGTGTGACCTTCCACGTGCGCCGCACCCACCATCACGGCGTGGTGCGTTTCTATGGGACCGTCACACCAACTGTGGCCGGTGCTCTGGTCGGCTTTCAGCTACTGAAGCCCGGTCACAAGTCGGTCAATCAGGGTGGAACGGTGGTCAAGTCCAGCTCCGCGACGGTGTCGTCCTTCAGCCGTCGTGTCCATTTGCGCCACCGCGGTGTCTACAGGGCGCTTGTCAAGGTCGCAAACGGAGCCTACGTGTCCGCCTACAGCCTGCCGATCGTCGTGCGCTGAGGCTGCAGCGAGGGGCGCGCGGCAACGGGTCTGTCACGCGCCTCTGTAGCGGACGGTTTCTCACACTCTCTGGGGCCTCGGGGTCTGGATGACCTCGGGGCCTCGACGGCCCGGCCGTGGCTTACTCTTCAGCCCGTCTCACGCACGCCGGTAGCGAAGGAAAACCACGCGAGAGCCAAACGTCTTCGTCTCGACCAACTCCAGGTTGACCCTTTTCTCCAGGGTCGGGAAGTAGGGCGTGCCAGAGCCCAGTAGGAGGGGGTTGAGGAACAGCCGGTACTCATCGATGAGGCCCAGCTGCGTGCAGGTGCCGGCCAGGCCAGCACCACCAACTGCCAGGTCCTTCCCTGGTTGTGCCTTCAGCCGGGTGACCTCCTCGGCGACGCCATCCCTGGCCAGCCTGGTGTTGCCCACCACGCTCTGAAGCGTCGTGGAGAACACGACCTTCTCCAAGGCCTTCCAGATTTGGGCAAACTCGACGTGCTCCGCGGGGAGCGGACTCTCCTCAGCGGTCTCCCAGTAGACCATCGTTTCGTATAGCCGCCGTCCGCAGAGATGCACACCAGTCTCCCGTATCTGCTGGGCGTGGAAGAGAAACAGCTCCTCGTCGGGTACCGACCAGTCGATCGCACCGTCGGGTCCGGCGATGTAGCCGTCCAGAGACGCAGTCATCGAGTAGATCAGGTTGCGCATTGCGATCCTCCTTCGCTTGGACCCCATTGTTCTGTAGATAACGACTTCGCGTTTGGGCCGATCCTCGTTGGGTTGGCGCCCGATTGGGCTGCCAGCCGGCGCGCCAGCGCTGCTCGGTGCGCGCGATCGCGGTTGGATGCGTGTTCATGCTCGCTATTGTCACGCTGTGGCAGGCGCCCGAAGTGCCTCCAAGCGGTTTCTGTTCGTGACCTGGGATGGGGGCGGCAATTTCGTGCCCGCGCTCGGAATCGCCGGTGCGCTGCGCGCGCGGTCACGAGGTCACATTCACCGGACAACGCTCACTTGCGCATAGCGTGGAGAGCCGCGGGTGCGCGTTTCATCCGTTCAAGCGAGCACCAGAATGGACCCCGGGGCTCTCCATCGAGGAACAGCGCACAGCGTTTGTGAGCCTGCTCTGTGGCGCCGACACCGCCGCGGATGTCGCGGAGGCGATTGACCTGCTGGAGCCCGACGCGATCGTGGTGGACTGCATGCTCGCGGGCGCCCTCGCCGTGGCGGAGCGCTCGCACGTGCCGGGCGCGGTGCTCGTTCACATGCTGGATCACGGGCATCCCGAAGGCATATGCGCGCGGTTTTTCTCCGCGACGTTGCCGCTCGTCAACGAAACTCGCCATCGGCTGGGCCTGCCCGCGCTGGCCACATATGCAGAGCTCATCGAGCCGATGGCGCTCGTTCTCGTCACGAGCGTGCAGGCGCTCGAGCGCCCACACTCCAGGCTCACGGACAACGTCCGCTACATCGGCCCGGTCTTCGGCGGGCCCTCCCAGGCGCCGGTGCCGGATCTTCCACCAGAGGACCAGCCGCTGGTGTTGGTGAGCTTCAGCACCACCTACCAGCATCAGCAGGAGCCACTCCAGCGCGTCGCCGATGCGCTGGCGCAGCTTCCGGTGCACGGCCTGATCACCCTCGGCGACGTGCTTGCACCCGAGCTATTGAGCTTGCCAGCGAACGTCACCGCCTGCGCGTTCGCCTCGCACGAGGTCCTGCTTGCCCGAGCCTCACTTGTAGTCACGCACGCCGGGCTCGGGACGGTGATGGGCGCTCTTTCGTACGGCGTCCCGCTGCTCTGCATGCCGATGGGCAGAGACCAGGACACCAACGCCCAGCGCGTGCAGGAGCTCGGCGCGAGCCTGACACTGCCGCTCGATGCTGGCGTAGCGGAAATCAGGCAGGCGATCGTGGAGGTGCTCGACAGCGGCTGCTACCGCGACGCATCCAGCCGGTTGGGGGAGGCTTTCGCTTCTGCCTGCGGCGCCAGGGGCGCAGCGCACGAGCTAGAGCGCCTCTGCACCGGATGAGCCGCTGGGCCTCTGGCTCGTGAGCAGCTAGAGACAGAGGTAGGGAAGGCTGTGGTTATCGCCACGGAAATCGAGAGTTGGGATTGTTTGCCGGGTGGCTGTCGATTTCCGGGTCACCCGTTCGTCTTTAGGGAAAGCCCTCCCTTGCTGACTGACTACGAAAGGACGCTTCACTTTGCTCGGGCGAAACAGCTACACCCAAGAAGAGTTCGACCACGCCAAGAGGGCGATCGATCAGCAGATCGCCGCTTACAAGAAGCTCGCCAAGGCTGCTGGCGCGCCATCGGATCCAAAGCTCACCGCGGCTCTGGAGGCCTTCGAGGTGCGGTTCTTCAACAACATGACACTCGTCCTTGACCGCTACTTCGTCCACAGAGTGCGGATGGTCGCCGGCAAGGACGGCAACGCGCTCAACGAGGTCGAGCTGATGGCCGACTCCTTGATGAACAACGACGGTGTGCTGCGCGCGAACAACGTGATCAAACTGATCCCCGATCAGTCGGTCTTGAAGCTCAACTTCGGTGATCCGATCAGGCTCACGGCGGCGCAGTTCGAGCGTCTCTGTAAGGCGTTCTTCACCGAGATCCAAGCCAAGTTCATGTAGAGGCGCCGCGCTGCAGGCGCCCAGTGCGCCATTGGTCTGGGAGGCCTACTGGCCCAGCAAGGGACGATCGTCGAGGCGTTACCGATGCGGCTGTTTCCCGGGGTCGCCTTTCGCGGCACCGATTGGGACGGCGCGCACGGGTAATCGGAAAACAGCAGTCGAGGTGTGGCGGACCTCCGAGCGGTGGGCTACAGTAAAAAATACAGCGTAATTGTTGTGATACAGTGGCGCAATGGCCACGAAGTCCGCCCCATTCAGTATGCGCCTGTCCAGGCAGATGGAGGCACTTGTCGACCAGGAGGCCAGGCGGACCGGCCGCAGCAGGGGGGCGATCGTCGAGGCACTGGCGGATGAGGCGCTACGGATGAGGTTGTTCCCCGGGATCGCCTTCCGCGGGGTGGACTGGGAGCGGCGCGCGTGGGTGATCGGAACGGCGCTCGATGTGTGGCAGATCGTCGACGCCCACCGCGACATGCACTCGATCGAGCGCATGGCTGAGGGCGGCTCAGCCAGCGAGCGTCAGATCCGGTTGGCGCTCGAGTACTACGAGCGCTTTCCCGAGGAGATCGACGCGGCCATAGCCGATAACAGGCGGCCGATCGAACAACTCCAAGAGGAGTTTCCGTTCATAACCGTCAGCGGTGTCGATGTGTAAACGGGCGCCAGACGCTCCGTGAAGCTGTTCCTCGACGCGCACATTTCTGGCCCGCGGATTGCCCGGGCGCTGCGTGATGCTGGACATCATGTGCGCGCGGCCGATGAGGAGCGCGGGCTCGACGGTCTCGCTGACGAGGAGCTGCTGTCAATCGCCGCCGCCGAAGGGCGAATCTTCGTCACGTTCGACGTCCACGACTTCCCAGTGATCGCACGCCGCTGGGCGGAGGCCGATCGAGCGCACGCCGGCTGCGCGATCGTGGTCGGCATCGACCACGGCGAGTTCGCCACGATCCTCGCCACGATTACCCACGAGCTGGCCGTTCGCCCAGTGCGGGCTGACTGGACCAACCTCACGCTGTTCCTCGCTCGGCGAACACCTCAGTGACGACCTCGGGCCTCCTAGAGCCGTGTGGCTCGCCGTCGCGTCACCGCCGTGGCGTCGTCGGTCGGTGCTCGATAGCGCCGGCCCGGCGGCGCCCCTGGGCGATCCAAGCTGCTCGCTGACTGTTTCAAACGCCACAGAACCCTCTCAAGCCGCTGCCATCATTGCGCCGAATCACCAACTTGATCGATGAGGAAGGGCGTCGTGAGGAGCAGGGCGTTGCGTTTTCGGGGGAGCTTTCATCCCGTGCGTGGGCGCCCGGGAGTCACGCTGTCACACTCCATTTGCGCTGTTGAGAGCCACCCGCCCGCCCTGGGAAACGGCGCCCGATGACACGTTCGCGTCGCGTCGATCCCGCCTTCTATATCGCCACCGCACGTTTTCTGGAGAGCTGCCTGCGCACCGAGGGATCGCTCTTCACCCCCGGGCGGGCGGTGTGGTCAAAGGATTGCGTGGGCGAGCTCTACCGGCGCCTGGGCGAAAACCGCGAGGAGGCAAAAGGAACGGATTTCGCCCACAAGCTTCGCGGCCCACTTCAGGGAGCCTCCCAGGAGGTGGTGCAGCTCGCCGCCGAGGTGCTGTATGTGCTGCTGCTTCCCCAGGACAGCCGCCTGGCGACAAAGCGAGAACACATCGTGACGCTGTTGGGTTTGTGCGAGCGCCCGGTGGCGCTGCCCGACGAGCTCTCCGAGGCGCTCGCCTACGGCTTTGCCTCCTACGGTCCCGCGGCCTCCCAGCGCTTCAACCAGTTCATCTTCCTGGTCGAGTTCGCGCACGCCTGGACCACCCGCGAGCAGGAGCAGCGCGAGGCGATCCTGCTCGACCCCGACCGCTTCCGCGAGCTGGTCTTCTCGCTGCCGCGCAAGGCCGCCTCCGCGCAGGTGGAGGGGCTCTTGCACATGGTCTTCCCCGAGCACTTCGAGCCGATCGTCTCAGTCGACGTCAAGCGCAAGATCCTCGAGGCCTTCCGCGAGCACAGCCCCGACTGCTCGCTGTCGATCGACCGGCGCATCGCGCAAATCCGTGTGGAGCTCTCACGTGAGTACGGCGAGGGCTTCAGTTTCCTGGACGCGCCGCTGCGCGCGCACTGGGAACAGGAGCTGCGGGCGAGCTCCCAAGATGAGCGGGCGTGGCTCGTGCGGGCACCGACCAACTCGGCCACCAGCACGCTGCCGCAGTGGTTTGAGGAAGAGTCCGTCTCGCTTGCCTGGCCGAGCCTCGAGCGCTTGGACCTGGGTGCCTCCGAGGCGCAGATCCGCGAGGAGCTCGCGAGGGCAAGCCCCGAGAGCCCGCCGGGGCAGATCCGGCGCAGCGCCGGGATCGTCAAGCGTTTCTTGGCCATCGCTGACGGCGAGCTGATCCTCACCCCCGACGCCGACGCCCTGTATGTGGCGCGCGCAACCGGTGCGGTGAGCTGGAGCGAAGGCCCAGACACGCTGTCTCTGTGCCGCCCGGTGGAGTGGCTAAACCGCGACTCCCCAGCCTCCCGGGCGCAGCTGAAGGGCTCAAACCCCAACCTCTACTCCCGCCTACAGACCCTGCTGAGCGTCTGCGATCTCAAGGAAGACATCGAGGCGATCCGCAAGCTCGCCGTTCTCGCGCCGCCGCCGGCGAGCACCGAGCCGCCCGAGCCGCCCCACCCGCAGTCAGCGCCCGTCGCCGAGCCCCCGACCCCGCTCCCGGTCGAGCTGGGACTACCGGCGGCAAGCGAGCAGCTGGCCCGTAGCCTTCACCTCCCGCGGGCCTGGCTTCAGCAGGCGCTCGACCTGTTGTACGAGAAGCGCCAGCTGATCTTCTACGGCCCGCCCGGCGCCGGCAAGAGCTTCGTCGCCCAGGCACTGGGAGAACACATCCGGGGCGCGGGCGGTGACTGGCAGCTCGTGCAGTTTCACCCCGCCTACAGCTACGAGGACTTCTTCGAGGGCTACCGGCCGTCAAAGCCCGAAGACGGTGGCGCGCTGCGCTTCGATCTGCGTGCCGGGCCGCTGCGTCTGCTGGCCGAGCAGGCACGCTTGAACCCCGGGCGGGCCTATCTGCTCGTGATCGACGAGATCAACCGCGGCAACATCGCCAAGATCTTCGGGGAGCTGTACTTCCTGTTGGAGTACCGCGACCGCCCGATCCGGCTGCAGTACTCCCCGGAGGAACCATTCGAACTGCCCGAGAACCTCTTCTTGATCGGGACGATGAACACCGCCGACCGGTCGATCGCGCTGGTCGACAGCGCGCTGCGCCGGCGCTTCTACTTCTACCCGTTCTTGCCCGCAGAGTCCCCGGTGGGAGAAGTGCTGAAGAGCTGGCTCACCGCACGCGGCTACGACACCGAACCGGCGCGGCTGCTGGCAGCGCTCAACGATGCCCTGGCACAGGCGCTCCCCGACGAGGACTTCGCGATCGGCCCCTCCTACCTGATGCCCAAAGATGGCCAGCCCAACCTCGAGCGGGTGTGGCGCCACGCGATCGGACCGCTGCTGGAGGAGCGCTTCTATGGCATCCGCCGTCCAGCGGAGCTTCAGAGCGAGTTCGGCCTAGAGGCGATACGGGCACGCCTGCACGCGCCGGAGGGCCCCCCGATCGAAGATGGCCGCCACCTTCCCGAAGAGGAGCTCGCGGCGTGATGATCGACATCGACCCCGTCTATGCCTGGAGCGCCGCCGAACGCGAACTGCCCGGACGGGTCGCCGGCGAACTGGTCGCCAGCGGCGTGGTGAAGGTGCTGGCGATCGACCCACCGCGGCGCTGGCGGATCGAGACCGACTCGCGGGTGGGGGTCCTCGTCGGCGAGGACTGGGAGCTGCGCATCCACCCACACATCGAGATTCCAAAGCTCTTGTTTTTGCTCACCTATTCGCTGCGCCCGGAGGGCTGGGAAGGGGTGTTGAGCATGATGCGCCCCGAGCGTGACGTCGTCCAAGCGTTGGCCTCGGGTTTCTGTCTGCACGCGGAGCGTGTCCTCGAGGGAGGGCTTCTGCGCGGCTATGTGGCCGTCGAGGAGCGCCGCGGAGATCTGCGCGGGCGGGTGCGATTCGGAGACCAGCTCGCGCGGCTGGCGGGCCTTCCGCTGCCACTGGAGGTCGCCTACGACGAGTTCACCGCCGACATCGCGGAGAACCGCCTGCTGCGCAGCGCCACCGAGACGCTGCTGTCGCTGCCACGGGTCTCGCCACCGTCCAGGGCGCGGCTGCGCCGTCTGCGCTCGGCGCTGGAGCAGGTCAGTGTGCTGCCGGCGCGCCAGCGAGTCGCGCTTCCCACGATCACCCGCCTGAACCAGCGCTACGAAGCGGCGCTCGTGCTCGGCAAGCTGATCCTCGACGGGACATCGCTCTGCGCCGAACGCGGCGCGCTGCCGGCGCGCAGCTTTCTATTCGACATGAACGAGGTGTTCGAGAGCTTCCTCTACCGGGCGCTGAAGGACTCGATGCGCTCCTACGGTGGCGTGCTGGAGCGCCAGGTCTCCGGGGCGCTCGACCATGCCGGGATGCCCGTCCTTGCCCTGCGCGCGGACATCGTCTGGCGCAAGCACGGCGTCGTGCGGGCCGTGATCGACTCCAAGTACAAGGCGATTCGCTCCGAGCGCTGCACCCCCAACGAAGACGTCTACCAGATGCTCGCCTACTGCATCGCCTTCGGGGTGCGCCGCGGCACTATCGTCTACGCCCGTCAGGGCCTCGACCGTCCACGGATGCACGAGATAAAGCGCCACGGATACGAGATCGACGTGCGGGCGCTGGGCATCGAGCAGGAGCCGGTGGTCGTGCTCGAGCAGGTCGCACAGATCGCCGCGGACATCGCCGCCACGGCACCGGACTACATCGCCGGAGCAGCGTGCTGAGATGACGATCGCAAAGCAGCCCAGCCGTCGCGTGAGCAGCAGCTCCACCGAGCCGAAGGCTCCCGTCGATCGCCGGCTCCAGTCCAATCCGCGCCATGCCCGTCGGAGTGAGTCCGTGTCGATCCGCGCGTCAGCGAGGGCTCGGTGAGCCAACTTCCAGAGCCCTCACCCGCAAGCCTCTTCACAGCGGGAGAACACGACCTTGCCCACGAATCGCTCAGCGCCTGGCTGGCCGAGAACGCGGAGACGATCGCGGCCGGGGAGCTGTACAGCTCCTGGTTGACCGCTGGCGGCGATCCCGAGCTGCTGCGGGAGCCGCTGGGACGCTGGCTTGCCACGCACGGCCCAAGTACCCAGGCCCAGCCGGTCTATGAGGCCTGGCTGGCCGGCGCCAGTGAGCTTGACTCGGTTCGCGAGCCGATCCGAAGGTGGCTTGCCGAGCATGCCAAGGACGCCGAGACCGGATCGCTGTTTCAGGCCTGGCTGCACGCCGGCGGCGAGCTCGAGCTCCTCGACGGCTCGCTGCGCGACTGGCTGGGGGTGCATGTCGCCCAGCACAGCGACGCGTGTGGACTGTGCACGAGCTGGCTGGACGCCGGCGGTGATCTGGATCTCATCAGAGAGCCGCTGCGCGATTGGCTGGCGGCACAGAGCAACACCGGGACCGACGCCCGGGTGCTCTGCAGGGCGTGGCTGGACGCCGGCGGTGAGCTGGAACTGGTGCGCGAGCTGATCACCGGCCTGCTCGCCGAAAACAGCGAGCTGGAGGACGCCGAGTTCATCTATCGCTCCTGGCTGGACGCGGGCGGTGAGCTCGATCTCATCAGGGAGCCGCTTGGCTGTTGGCTTACAGTGCACACCGATCTGCCGGGCGCCGGCTCGGTCTACCGCGCGTGGCTCGACGCCAGGGGAGAGCTCGCGATGATCCGCGAGCCGGTTCGCGCCTGGCTTTCAGAAGAGGCCAGCGCCGGTGAGGAGACCCAGCTGGTGTTCAAGTCCTGGCTCGACCACGACGGTGAGCTGGGGCTGATCCGAAAGCCCGTGATGGGTTGGCTCGAGCGTCACTGCGGAGTCCCGGAAGCCCACATCTTCTACCGCTCCTGGCTTCGCGCCGGCGGAGGTCTGGAGCTGGTGCGCGAGCCGATTCGCGGTTGGCTTGCCGACCACGGCGCGACCGCCCCAGCACAGTTCCTCTACAAGGCGTGGCTGGAAGCCGGGGGAGAGCTCTCGGAGGTGGCCGGGTCGATCGACCGGTGGCTAGCAAGCCACGCCGAGACCCAGCCCGCGCAGTTTGTCTACACCTCCTGGCTGTCGGCCAAAGGCGATCTGGACCCCGTGCGCGAGCCGATCCTGAAGTGGATTGGCCGTCACGGCAAGGCCAAGGTCGCCCAGTACCTGCTGAAGGCGTGGCTGGACGCGGGCGGCGAGCTCGAGCTGGTGCGCGAGCCGATCAGAAGTTGGATGGAGCTGCACGGCGACACCCAAACCGCCCAGTTCCTCTACAAGGCGTGGCTGAACGCCGGCGGCGAGCTCGGCCTGGTACGCGGACCGATGCGATCCTGGCTTGGCGCGCACGCGGAGAACATCGTCGCGCGGTACGCCATCCAGGCATGGCTCAGAGCCAAGGGCGAGATCGAGCTCGTCCACGAACCACTGTGCCGCTGGCTTGCCGCTCACGGCGAGATGCGAACCTCAGATTACGTCTACACCGCGTGGTTGAACGCCGGAGGTGAGCTCGGGGTGGTGCGCGAGCCGCTGCGCCGCTGGCTTGCAAACCACGCCCTGATCGAAGACGGCGCGAGATTCATCTACAGCTCCTGGCTTGACGCCGGCGGCGAGATCGGGCTCGTGCGCGAGCCGATCGCCAAGTGGCTTCAGAGTCACGCCACCACTCACTCCGCGCAGTTTCTGTTCAAGTCCTGGCTTGACGCCAAAGGCGACCCGGAGCTGCTGCGAGAGCCGATCCGTGAGTGGGTCAAGAGCCACGGCGCCACGACGGTCGCCCGCTACCTCTACAAGGGATGGCTGGTCGCCGGCGGGGAGCTCGAGCTGGTACGCGAGCCGATCCGCGAATGGATCGAAGCCAACAGCCGCACGAACTCCATCCCATACATGTTCACGGCGTGGTTGTCGGCCAAGGGCGAGCTGGAACTGATCCGGGGGCCGCTGCGCGAGTGGCTAAAGACGTTCTCGCAGAGCGCCGCGGCGGGGTATGCCTACACCTCCTGGTTGACCGCCGGCGGGGAGATCGAACTGGTGCGCGAGCCGGTCCGCGAATGGCTGAGAGAGCATGGCGAGACAGCGGCGGCGCGCTTTCTCTACAAGTGCTGGCTTGACAGCACACGCGAGCTCGAGCTGGTGCGCGAGCCGCTCTCGCGCTGGCTGGTCTGTCACGGAGCCAGCGACGAGGCGCAGTTTCTGTTCAAGTCCTGGCTTGACGCGAGCGGTGAGCTGGAGCACGTACGTGAGCCGATCAGAACCTGGCTGCGTACCCACGGCGACGCGCTGACCGCTGGCTTTGCCTACGAGGGATGGCTCGCGGCCGGCGGTGAGCTCGATCTCGTGCGCGCGCCGATCAAGGGCTGGCTTCGGGTCAACGGCGACGCCAACGCGGGCGGGTTCGTATGCCGCGCCTGGCTAGACGCGGACGGTGAGCTGGAGCTGGTGCGCGAGTCGGTGCGACGCTGGATGGACATCCACGGCGACACTCCGGCGGCACGGTTCGTCCAGCGCTCGTGGGTGGCCGGCGGCGGGGATCCCGGGGTGATCGGTGTGACCGCGGCCTGTCAGCAGGACGGCAAGCGCTCCGATCGAGTGAACACCCGGCGCCCGCAGCGCCGCTCACACGCCCCGCAGAGCTAGAGCGATCCTCACTTCCACGCTCGGCGCGACACGCTGGGTCCTGTGTGGCCTGCCATCGCCCTGGGCAGCATTTGGCTTGGGCGCTGAGCGAGGACGCGGCCGTTACCGTGTCGAAGTCTGGAGCCAATTCGATGACCGAGATCACCGTGACCTACGAGGGTGCCGGCCCGGAGTTGCTGCTCGTCCACGGCGGTGCTAGTCCCCGTGCGACCTGGCAGGCACTGAGGCCGCTCAGCGCGCACTGGAGACTGGTGCTGGTCCACCGGCGTGGCTATCCCCCGAGTCCCCCGGGGCCGCACGACTTCGAGCTGGACGCGCTCGACCTCGCTCCGCTGCTCGAGTCCCGCCCGCACGTTGTGGCCCACTCCTATGGGGTGCTCGGCGCCCTGATCGCGGCGAGCAGTGAGCCGCTGAAGGTGCGCTCGCTGACTCTGATCGAGCCGCCGCTCTTTCACCTGGTCGCCGGCGACCCCGAAGTCGAAAGTCTGCAGCGCATGGCAAACGCGGTGCTGACCCACGGTCTGCAGGCCGAGCCGACGCTATTGCGCGAATTCCTGGAGCTCGCGGGTGCAGCTGACGTAGGCGAGGGTCCGCTGCCGGCCAAGCTTGCCTACAGCATCTCCCGCGCTCACCACGGAGCGCTCCCGGGAGGGGCTCGACCGCCGCTTGAAAAGCTGCGCGAGGCCGCGGTTCGGTCGCTGGTGGCCTCCGGTGGGCACTCCCGTGCGATCGAGCGGATCTGCGACGCGCTTGCCAGCGAGTTGCGTGCCGAGCGTGTCCTGCTAGAGGGCGCCGGGCACTTCGTGCAGAGTGCACCGGGTTTTGCTGAGCGCCTCACACGCCATCTTGCTCTAGCTGAATAGCCGGCCAAGCGGCGGGTCTATGCGATCGTGATCTCGGTGGGTCGACTCTGTTGTTTGGCGTGTTGGTGGCTGGGTCTGGCGGGCGGCTGGTTGTTCTGCGGCTTTCTCGGAAGGTGTGATCGGTCGTGTGTTGATGGGGGGAACCTCGTTGGTGGGCGTAGTCCCTGAGGCCGGCTCGACGGCTGAGGCTGTCCGCGCTCTTGCCCGCCTGTTCGGTCGACACTCGTGGGTTTGACGCCTGCCCAGTAGAGGACTATTTGTTCGAACACCGCTCACCTTAGGGTCCGCTTGAGACGGATCGCTGACTCTCGAGCTGAACCGGAAAGCCAATGTTCTGGCGCTCTGAGCGCCACGAACGGGCGATGATGTTTTTCAGTTGTGCCAGTCGCTGTGAGTCCAGAGCAGGGGATGGACCATCGGCCTCTTTGGGATGTGCTCCCGGATGGTGGCATTACCGCTTTCAGAACACGTCCCTGCCGGTTTGCGTGTCTCGGTAAAAGACGTCGCGGTGCGCCGAGTTTCCCGCCGGCCTCGGTCTTCCAGCGCGGCTCTCGGGGGCGGGAAGCAAGGACAGACGCAGAGCAAGGCCTCGAGGACGCTCCCCCGACACGAGAAAGTCCTCCAGAGCCCTCCGCCCGGGATCGCCGTCAGGAGAATCCCAGCGAGGATGATCCCGACGAGCGTCCTGGCGGATCCGCTTTTCACATTTGTGGCTTTTGTTGGCAGTGCACGAACGGCCTCTGGTAGCGAAAGGTTCGCGGTGGCAAGGTTTGAAAACGAGCCCGTCAATCGGGATGGGACGGTTGATACTTGTGCCGGGTCGCCTTCTGCGATGACGGACGGTTGCGCTTTTGATCATCAAAACCGCGCAGGCGCTTTTGCTCAGCGCCGGGCGGCGCCCCTGCGGCGGGGAGCTTCTCCTCACGGCCTATATGTGGTGGACGACGTCGCCGTGCACGTGCTTGCTTTTAGCGCAGAGATCGCCGAAGCCGCTGAAGGCCGAGTGCTCTCCGAGCGGCAGGTTGACCGTGACGCTCGACACCGGCACATCGGGCGTGGAGGCGAACGTCGTGGGTGATGCTGTTTTGCATCTCAGTGTTTCCGATGAGGATCACCCGCACGCCGTTGGCTTCGAGCACCACCTCGACTGCTACGCGCCCCTCCCACCAAGGCACAGCCAGCCGATCTCAACCAGAGCCATTAGATCCAAGCGGGTTCTTGAACACAGGCGTGTGAACGACGCCCAGCCGATGTACGAGCCTTCCCCACAGCTCGCCGGATTGCCGCACCGGTCCTGTTCTGGCAGCGCATAGCGTTCAGGGACTGACGGGACGGCGATCGGCCAGCAAGCGTCGGCCACAGACAGCGGGATCCGCTCGCCCGATGTTCGTATCGTCCTTGTTCGCTTCGAGCGTGATCTTCATGCCGGTGCCGTCGAGGCGGCTGTAGTTCGATTCGACGTTCACGGAGATCGTCGGTTTGAACGGCAGCGTCCGCAGTTGGCGGCGTGGTAGGGGTAGGTTTTGCTGGCGTTGCCTTTCATGCTCGCGGTCAGCGTCGGTTCGAGCGGCCGGCTCGCACAGTTGGGCACGGGCATGGCGGAGGCGACGTCGTCGTCGTTCTTCGACGTGCTCGGGAGCTCGAGCCCCCCCGGCTTCGCCCCGGGGTTCGTGGCCGGGACCCTCACGCCACAGGCGGGACAGTTCTTCTCGTTTCACGATGAACCTATCGCGTGAAGACCGCGAACAGTACGTAAAGGGTATTCAGGTGCATACACCGCCTGGATTGTTGGGAATGCTCTCGAGCGTGCCGTTGTGCGGAGCCTCAGAGGCCGAAGCGGGCACGTGCCGGGCCGCGTCGCGGATCGGCACGACGCTGCTCGCCTCGGGTGCCGGCTCGCATCCGTTTGAAATAGAAGGGTGAGAGGTTGACAGGTTGTTTATTTGATCCGAAGACCAGAAGGCATCATCTTGCCCTAGACCTTGCGCTGTTCTGAGGCCTCTCGAGGACGCTCACGACTACCTTCGCCGCATCCCACGGGGAGGTTTGCATAGGCCTCTCCACAGACCAGGCGGTTGCGTTGACAAGCACTAAATCAATCAGGAGATTGGCCCGCCCGATGAAGGGCCGTGCTAGCAGCCCGCCACGCGGTAGGCGTCCATACAGCCAGCCCCGCTGGCTCCGAGCGAGCGTAGCGAGCGGGTCATGAGGGACGCTGGAGCTTTGAAGGGCCTGGAGGCTGAAAGCCGGTCTCTGGAGCCGTCTAGGAAACCTAACCTCTGGTTAGGTAGAACATTCGAAAACGACAAGCGGAGGGCTGGGGTAATGCGTCCAAATCGATGGTTGGTGATCGCGCTCTTGCTCGTCGGACTGATGTTCGTTGTGAGTTCGCCGGCGCTGGCTGGGAACGGCTACGGATCTATCACGGGCTCGTTCGGGGAGCCGTGCAAATCGACCCGTGCCCTCGCGGGCAGTTCAACGGGCCAACCGGTATCGCCGTCAACTACGAAACTGGTGATGTGTATGTCCTAGACACCGGGGATGATCGTGTCGAGTGGTTCAACTCGACTGGCAGCAAATTCGAAGGGCAGTTCCTCGGTAGCGGTGAATTCGAAGTCAAAGGGAAAAAGAAACGGGTGCGCCTGCTCTGACCGGGGCGCTCTCGAGCCCCGGAGGCATCGCGGTCGATAACGATCCGGGCAGCCCATCGTTCGAAGACGTGTACGTCATCGACACGGGCGATGACGTGATCGAAAAGCTCAGCTCCACGGGCTGAAATCGGCCAGTTGACCGGGACATGCCCATCGACGGGTGTGTGCGCCGCCTGCGGCTGTCATCCGGTTCAGTGGGCTGGCCGGTGTGGCCGTGGACAGCCAAGGCGTGGTGTGGGTCGAACGGGACGGAACACACGATCAACCCGCGCTCGACAGTTTCACCGGGGAACAGCCGAACGCGTTTCTCGCGGATCGCGAAGCCGCGACGGGCGCAGCGGTCGAGCCGGGTCTCGCGGTCGACTCCGAAGATAACCTGTACGCGGTGACCGCCGAAGTTGGCGAGCAGTTCGCGAGAGTCTCCGAGTTCGCACACGGATCCTGCGGAAGGGTGAAATACAAAGGAGGAGCGAGCCCGACTGGTGCTATCGCTGTGATCGCCGCGAGCAACGACGTGCTGGTCGACGAGAACTCGAAGGTCGAACTGCTGTCCGCGAAGAAGGACAGCCTCTGCGAAGGATGCGAAGAATTCTCCTCACCGCTCCACGGCGATCCGTTCGATCGCCTGCTCGTCGCACAAGCCCGCCTGCTCGACCTACCGATAGTCACTGCGGACGCGCAGATCGCCCGGTATCCCGTCGGCACGGTGCTGGTGTCCTGACGGCGCAGACGTGGATGAGGCCGGGAACGCGAAAGCACACCAGCATTGAGGTTCATCCGATCTTCTCAAAGCAAGGAAGCCACTTGGTGTCACGGTGTCGAGCTCTCGGCGCGTTTGAACCCGGATGCTCAGGAAACCACCTGTAGCTTCCAGTACTCCTCCACGAAACCAGTGGGCGAAACTCGAAGGCGCCATCACCACAGTCGAAGGGGCATACCTGCTGTCGGGCTTCGGGGTCCAGTCGGCGAGCGTCCCCACCGGCGCGGTCCTCGTGCCCAGCACAGCTTTCTATTGCCGGGTCCTCGCGAGGAACGGGATCGAAACTTTCGAAGGCCTGGTGCGGACCTTCACAACCGCGATGCTTCAAGCGCCGACGGTCGAACCCGCCAGCGAGAGGCTAGCGGCGTCGGCTCGAGGAGCGTGACGTTCCAAGCAAGGTCAACCCGAACTACCAGACGACCGCATATCACTTCGAATACTCCACCAACCCAGGGCTTACAAGCGCGACTAGCGTCGGTGCTGGCAGCATCGCCGCGGGCATCGGTGATCAGCCTGTGGAGAGGCACGGAAGAATTCGGCCAAGGCTCCACGTTCATCGCGACGCTGAGCGGCCTGCGGGAAAACACGGCGTATGAGTACCGGGTCGTGGCGAGAAGCGGCACAGGCATCCTCAATGAAGGCGAAGGACGGGACGTTCACCACTCTGACGTGGCGCCCAAGATTCTCGGTGGAACCAGAGCGTCGTTTGTCAGCGCGTCGTCGGCGGTGATGTCGGGAGAAGTCAATCCGGAGAACAGCTCTACTACTTATTACTTTGAATACGGGGAAGCAGAAGCGTAGCTTGAGAAGCCTTGAATCCCTATGCGGAGGGGACTAGCACGCCGGTCCTGGATGCCGGCGCGGGTTTGGGGATGTGACGGTCGGGCCAGAAGCGATCAGCGAACTGAAGGCAGGCACGGTCTA
>DATBPE010000231.1:0-11509 GCA_036561505.1 Solirubrobacteraceae bacterium | reverse complement strand
GCAAGGACGGATGGCATACACGCGACGGGTGGGAGGCCCAGCGCAAAGACACAGACGACCGCTAGGCCAAGGACCGGCCTGGCAAGGGCCCGGATGGATCCGGGTCAGACGCGCGAATCCTTCGCGCTGATGTAAGGACACAGGAGAAGACGATTAGTACACAGCAAATAGTTGAGCACGACGCAGGACGCACAGAGTCTTATGACGAGTTGGTGGCGGACCGTGATCTGCTTACAGCGGACGAGGTAGCGGCCATCCTGCGGATGACCACGGCCTGGGTTTACTCCCAAACCCGGGCAGACAGGATCCCTCACCTCTCGCTCGGGCGCTACGTCCGATACCGGCGATCGGCGATCAACGCCTGGCTGGGAGAGATAGAGCAAAGCGCCGTCGCCGGCTCACGCTGGTGAGAGCATCGACACGAGCTTAGTGACCAATCAAGAGAAGGAGACAGCAGCAAATGGGTAGCAAATCGCAGAAGCGCAAGGTGGGTACAGGGCACCTGTACGAGAAGCACGGCTGCTATTACGGCCGGTGGCGTACGCTCGATGGGGGACGCCCGAACCGCAAGATCGGTGAAGTCCGCTTGCCGGGCGGACGAGATGGTCTCACCCAGGCGCAGGCCGAGCGCGCGTTCCGAAAGATGCAAGAAGAGGAGGACGGCGCGCCGCGGCCCCTCCCCGGCGCTCACATGCCGACAGTCGATGAGGCGATCGACTCGCTGCGCGACCGACTCGAGTTGCGTGGAGCAAGCAAGAACTACCGCGACAACTGCGAGTACATGCAGAGAGTCCATATCTCCCTGGCGCTAGGAAATCGGGCGGCGGCAGCGGTGAGTACCGCCGACGTCGAAAGGCTCGCGAGGTTGCTATTGAAGAAGGGGCTAGCGGACAAGACGGTACGGAACATCCTGGGCTTCCTGCACTCCACGTTTGAGCACGCTATCGACGAAGGGTGGAGGAAAGACAATCCCGTCCGGCGTGCGGAGAAGCCGGGTCGGCTGCGGGCGGGCACCAACCCAGACCTGCAGTTTCTCACCGTGAATCAGCTCGAAGCTGTGATTAGAGCGATCCCAGACGAAGCTATCTATCCGAAGCCGAAACCCACCCGCAAGGGGCGTCGAGGTCCCGCGCCACCGCCCTCTCCGGATGTACTGGGCCCGGTCCTGAGAGTAGTGATTCTCGCCGCGGCGATGACCGGTTTGCGTCAGTCCGAGCTGCTCGGGTTGCGTTGGCGTGACGTGGACTGGGTTGCTCAGAGGATCCGCGTTCGTAAGCCACATGTGCGCGGTGTGCACTCGACTCGAGGCAAGTCGGAGCTCTCGACTAAGCGTTCGGTGCCGATGGGAGCGAAGCTCGGCCGAGCGCTCGATCTGTGGTCCAAGCGAACCGCTTATGGTGGGGAAGACCATCTGGTCTTTGCTCACCCGACGACCGGCAACGCGCTCGACCGCTCTAAGGTGAGCAAGCGCTTCAAGAAGGCATGTGGGGACGCGCAGGTTAGGCCGATTCGCTTCCATGACCTTCGTCATACCTTTGCGACACGGCTGGCGGCATCGGGCGCCCCGATCCGGACGATCCAAGAGTTTCTCGGTCACGCAGATTCGAAGACAACTCAGATCTACTCGCACTACGCGCCTTCGGAGCACGAGGTCAAACTCGTCGATAGCGCCTTCGCTGCCGATACCGAGAAGGAACCCGAGCGGCCGGAGGATGGGAAGCTCGAGGAGGACAAAGCGTCGATGCCGGCTTCTGATGAAAAAGAGCGTCGAGTCGATGGGTGACCGGTGGAGGCTCAAGAACCTGTCTGTTGATGCCGAATTGAGTCGATAGGAACGTTGGTAGCCGTTACCATTGCAGCAGGTGATAACTGTGGTAGAAGAAGACCTCGATCCCCAGCTGCGCTTCGAGGAAAAGGAGCAGGCTCGCCGTGCCGATGTCGAGGCGCTGCGGTCCGGAGAGAAGACCCAAGCACAGCTCCAGCGCGAGAACGCGTTCTTCGCGTTCCCTCCCGAGCGCATGCGGATCAACCTGGACGCCTCGCGCTCCCTGTCCTGAGTGCCGGGCGGTGATCGCCGCGTGGACGAGCCGCAAGATGCGCTCGAGGTACCGCCGCCGCTGGGCCTAGCCGAGGCCGAACGGATCATCGCGCGTCTGGAGAAAGTCGTCCGCGAGCAACGGGTGGACCTCGTCGGAGGACAGGCGGTCGCCGTCTGGACGGCATATCTCCATAGCCACCTGACGGACTCGCGCATCGCCGCGCAGGTGGTCAGCGACGATCTCGACTTCCTTGGCGACGCAGAAGACACCCGTATGGCCGGCAAGTTGCTCGGCGGGAAAATCCAGTTTGCCAAGTTGGCCTTTACCCGCGTTGGGAGAGCGCGGCGAGTATGTGTTCGGCGATGGCGTCGGGTGTCGGTGGGCAGCCGGGGATGCGGATGTTGACGGGGAGCATGTCGTCGGCTGAGCCGATGATCTCGGTTGGGTCGCCGAGGATCTTGCATCCGAGTGCGCAGTCGCCGAGGGCGGCGACGAGACGCGGCTCTGGCATAGCTTGGTATGCAGTGCGTAGCGGTCCGGACATACGTGTGGTTATGGGTCCGGTGATGAGCAGGATGTCGGCGTGCCGTGGGGATGCGACGATGTCCAGGCCGTGGCGTTGCAGGTCGTGAAAGGGGTTTGTGACGGATGTGAGCTCGTGCTCGCAGCCGTTGCATGAGCCGGCGTCGACGTGGCGTATTGCGAATGATCGCGGCTGGCCGCGTGTGAGGTGCGCTTGGCGGCGGATGGTTGCGAGCTGTCGCAGCAGGATGTACATCAGCGGTCCACGCAGGCGTAGCAGAGCTCAAAGCTCTTGTTGATGAGCGGAAAGTCGGGCAGCAGATTGTCGGCGGCGGCGTGAGCGAGCGACGGCCAGTTTGCGTAGGAGCCGGTGCGCAGGTGGAGCCTGCCGACCCGTGTGCCGTCGAGCTCGACGGCACAGATCGTGGCGCCGCGTGGGCTCTCTACGCGACCGATGCCAAGCGTCGAGCCCGCGCCTATAGGGGTCGTACCGCCGCTTGTGAATGGTCTCGCGAGCAGCTCTTCGAGGATGTCGTAGGTGCTCTCGAGCTCAATCGCTCGTAGCCTCAAACGTGATGCGACGTCCCCTGTTGGGGCTTGGAGTGAGGCGGGTGTAAAGCCGTTGTATGCAAGGCGCGGGCTTGTGCTGCGGGCGTCTTCGCGGATGCCGGCAGCGCGCACTGCGGGACCGACCGCGCCGAGCCGGCGGGCGTCTTCAGCTCCGAGGACGCCGATCCCGTCTAGGCGTGCTTGCAGCGAGCTGGTGAACTCGAGCTCTCGCCACGCGGAGGCACTGTCGACGCGCAGCTCGCGCAGGTCTCCTAGCGTGGCGCCTGCGGCGGTCGCGTCGAGCTGCGCGTCTCCTCCGCCGCCGAGGCGCACGGTGTCGAACAGGAAGCGGTGTCCGAAGGAGCGCATGTTGATCTGCTGTGCGCGGTCCTTGAGGGCGGCGAAGGCCATTGTTCCGGGGGCGTAGCCGACGCCGGCGCATATTGCGCTGATGTCATGCAGGTGGTTGTAGAGGCGCTCGAGCTCGAGGAGCACGGTGCGGGCGGTGCGCAGCTCGCGATCTGGGTGGAGTGCGTGGGCGCTCTCGACTGCGTGTGCGTAGGCGACGGTGTTGGTGACCGAGCAGGCGGCGCATGCACGCCCGGCGTAGGCGAGTGCCTCCTCGGCGGGACGGCCCTCGGCTGCGCGCTCGAGGCCGCGGTGCTTGTAGAAGAGGCGGGGGTCCATCGCAAGGATGCGCTCTCCGATGACGTGGAACCGGAAATGTCCGGACTCGATGACGCCGGCGTGAATCGGTCCAACCCCGACCTGGTGGACACCGTCTCCGCTCACAGGGGTCATCCACTGCGCGGGGTCGTCGGGGTGCGCTGCTAGGGCGCGCATCGGCGAGTGGCCGGGAAAGGTGAGGCCGTAGAGGTCGTGGGCCTCGCGCTCATCCCAGCCTGCGGCCTCGACGAGGTCGACGATGCTCTCGATCTCGCCGGCGCTCGCGTCGCACGAGAGGACGCGAAACTGGTGGCCTGACGTGAGGAGCGCTCGCCAGGTCGGGCTCTTGCCGCGGCTGGTGGCCCACGCGCCACCAAAGTGCTCGCCGTCGGCGAGGGCTCGTTCCACGCTCGCCCGCCAAGCGCTGGTCTGCACATGTTCGATCTCGCTCACAGGACGCCCCGTGCGAGGGTTTGTACGAAGTCAGAGCCCGGCAGTAGCAGGACGCCTGCGAAGCCGCATGCGAGCATCCCGGTGCCGAGAATCGCGGTGAGGGCGATGATTGGCTGCTCCTCGCTGGACCGGCGGCGCCTGCGGCGGCGCGCTTCGTCCCCGATGACGCCCTCCATGAGCGCGTGCAGGAGACCGAGGAATCCAAGCGCCATGGCGACTACGGCGATGGCGCTGATGAGCAGATCTCCGGCGGCTAGGCCCCCGAGGAGTATGAGCAGCTCGGAGAGGAACAGGGGTGACGGCGGCAGGCCGGAGAGTGCGATGAGGCTCACGCCCATCGCGGTTGCGGTCGCCGGGCTGTCGTTGAGCACCGCGACTGGGGCGTGGGTTGCTGCATTGGGCTGGATGCGCAGCAACGGCAAGGTGGCATAGAAGCCAAGGGCCTTTGCGAGCGCGTGGCCCGCGACGTGGAGCACGACGCCGGCGATCGCGAGCGGGGTTCCGAAGCCGATTCCGAGCGCGATGATGCCCATGTGCTCGAGGCTGGAGTAGGCGAGCAGGCGCTTGAATGGCAGTGAGCGCCAGAGGAACGGAATCGCGACGATCATCGATGTCAGGCCGAACGCGATGAACACGGCTCGTGTGGTGCCGGCTCCGACGGAGGGCTGGAGTATCTCTTTCACACGCCATGCGACCAGCAGCACGCTCGGCAGCAGCGCCGCCGAGAGCAGCGCGCTGATGGGTGCCGGTGCCTCGCTGTGGGCGTCCGGGAGCCAGTTGTGGACTGGCGCCCAGCCAATCTTGGTCGCGAGACCCGCAAGCAGGAGAACAAACGCGATCAGGGTGGCGTGTGTGGGCATTGAGTGGGCTGCGGCCTGCAGGGCGTACCAGTCGAGCGCTTGTACGTTGTGGTGGCCGGCGTTTGCCTGGCCAATCGCGAGCACAATGATGCCCAGGAATGCGACCGACAGGCCGAGCGTCGTGAGCAGGAGATACTTCCAGCCGGCCTCGAGCGCGTCGCGTCGCCCGCTGAACGCGACGAGCAATGCAGAGGCCGCGGTGGTCGCCTCGACGACCAGCCAAACAGCGGCGAGATTGCCGGCGATCGGGACGGATAGCAGCGCCCCCCAAAACAGGAACAGCGCGGCGTAGTAGAGGCTGCGCGAGCGTGCGGCTGTCGTCCAGCTGCGGCCACTGGTCCGCAGATAGGTGGGCGAGAGCAGGGCGCTGCACAGTCCCACGATCGCTATGACCGCGAGCAGCACTCCGCTAGCGCCGTCGATCAGATACCACTGGCCGCGCAGAGCGCTCTCGCCGCCACGGGCGAGAGCGATCCCAGCGAGCAAGAGTCCAGCGCTTGCGGTCGGAAGGGCCGTCGCAATCGCGAGGATGTCGCCTTGTCGTGGTGTGCGGACGAGCAGTGCGAGCAGCATCCCTGCGAGCGGGAGTGCAGGTACGACCGCTGCAAGGACTGGGACGAGGCTAGTCACGCAGCCCCCTGAGCAGCTCGGTGTCGCCGGTGCCAAGGTCGCTGTGGATTCTCTGTGCGAAGGCCGCGGCTACGGTCACGATGAGCGCCAGGTCGAACAGCGCCCCGAACTCGATCACGTACGAGAGCCCTCCGGGCACGGAGACCGCGAGCAACGACAGGCCGTTCTCGGCCACGACGAGCCCGAGCAGCTGGAACAGAATGGGACGCCTGGCGATGACGATCGCGATGCCGACGAGCACGAGCGCGACGGCGGTGTGTTCGGTATGCGGAGCACCGAGGCCGAGGGGCGGTGTCAGGACGACAGCACATAGCGCCACCGTGCTCGCGGCGGTCAGGCGCACCATCGGCCCCGCCGGTGCCGTGACCGGGCGTGCCTCGGGCGTGCGGCGGATCAGCACGTACAAGAGCGTTGGAAGCACGACCGCCTTGCTCAGAAGCACGGCTGCGACCACGTAACCCGAGCGAGCGTCTGCGAGGTCGACGGCCATGACGCCGAGTGCAAGCGACTGGGCCGTCAACAGGACAATCGCGACCGTGCGACGGCGCACCACGATCACACTGAACGCGAGGCCGAGCATCACGGTTGCCAGTGCGCTGTTCATACACCGATGCCGCCGATCCACATGCCGGCGCCCGCGATCGCGATCGCGCAGCCGACACCCAGGAGCGCGGGCACGCGCAGGATCCGCATCTTCGCCTGCTCGGTCTCAGTCAGCGCGAGCGCGCCGCAGAGCAGGCCGACCCCGACGGCTAGCTGGCCCACGCTCACTGCGAACCCTCCCCAGTGCGGCAGGAAGAGCTCGGCAGCCAAGATAAGGATGACCCAATGGCGCGCGGCGCTAGCCGACTGCAGAAATGCGAGGTCGCGGCCGGCGTACTCGAGCAGCGGGCCCTCGTGAATCATCGTGAGCTCGAGGTGCGTATCGGGATTATCGATCGGCTGGCGCCCCGTCTCCACGAGGATCACCAGCGCAAACGCGATCAGCCCGCACCAATGCGTCGGCCCGCTCCAGATGTGCCCACCGGCCGCAGCGGCGCTCATCGCCACCAGGTCAGTGCTGTGGGCGGGCAGAGCCGCGAGGAGAAGTGCAAGCACCAGCAGGGCCTCACCGAACACGGAGATCATCAGCTCGCGGGCGGAGGCCATCAAAGCGAAGCCGTTGCCGGTGTCCCACGACGCCACGGCCAGGATGAACCGTGCGAGTGCGAGTACCCCGACCAGCACGAGTGCGTCGTTGCCCAGACCAAAGCTCCCGGAGCGCCCGGCGACCGGGACGATAGCCAGCGCTGCGAGCAGACATGCCGCGACGAGCGGTGGAGCGGACCGGTAGATGACTCCGGCGCCCTGCGGGTCGACCGTGCTCTTGTGCCATAGACGCCACAGGGTGCGGTAGGGCTGCAGTACCGAGGGACCGCGACGGCCTTGCAGCCGTGCCTTCAGCGTCTGGATCGAGCCCGGCAACAGCGGTGCAAGTGCTATCCCTGCGACCTGGACCATCCCGGCGACCACGCTCATCCGAGAACTCCTGTGTAAACCAGGATGAGCAATCCGATCACGAGCCCGAGCAGATATCCGGCGTAGGTGCGCACATTCCCCGACTGCAACCGCCGGGCGAAGGCCGCAGTCCGCAATCCGGCTCTGACCGTCGGCTCGTACACAGACGTGTCCAGAAGCGACGGAACATGGCCCTCATACCTGACGCTCTGGACCATCCCGCCGTCCCGCACGATCTCGATCTCACGCCGCGGGCGCAGCACCGCCTCGAGCACGAGCCGCAGCGGCTTTGTGAACCCTGCCGAGCTCCAGCTGAGCGCCCCCACGACGGGTTGCCCGCACACCCAACTCGGTGTCGGGGCGGCACGGCGCTTCCCTCGCAGCCCGATCAGTGTCGCGGTGAGTGCCGCGAGCGCGACCGCGAAAGGCAGCGGGAGGTAGGAGCCGGTGCCGGGCAGGATCAGACCCGCATGCCGCGCCAACACAGAGTCATTAGCCCCGGGGGCAAGGCCGGCGAGCGTCGGCAAGACCAGGCCCGGAACAAGCCCGAGGACGATGCACATCAGCGCAAGCAAGCCCATGCCGACCCGCATGCCGGTGGGCGGGTCGACCGCCGTCGCGCACTCTGCTTGCCGTGGCTGGCCGAGCAGCACGAGCCCGACAACCTTGACGAAGCAGAGCAGCGCGAGCGCTGCCGTCGCTGCCAGACCCGCGAGCGCAACTGCGCCAGCAAGCGCTACGCCGAGCGGCTGATGGAACGCGATGTGAAGCAGCGACTGAAGCACGAGCCACTCGGACGCGAAGCCGTTCAGCGGCGGCAGCCCCGCGATCGCCATGCAGCCGATCAGGAATGCGCCGCCCGTCCACGGCATTCTGCGAAGCAGGCCGCCGAGGTGATCTAGATCGAGGCTGTCGGTGGCCCGCTGCAGGGCACCCGCGCCGAGGAACAGCAGGGTCTTGAAGATGGCGTGGTTTGCTACATGCAGCAGCGCCGCTGCGAACGCGATCGCCGCCCACATGGAGTTGCCGGCCTGGGCGAACAGTAGGGACGCGCCGAGGCCGAGCGCGATGATGCCGACATTCTCGATCGAGTGATATGCCAGCAGCCGCTTCAGCTCATGCTGGACCAGCGCCCACAAGACGCCGCCGAGTGATGAAGTCAGTCCGATCGCGAGGAGCGCGAGTCCTAGCCACCGTGGTGTGGCGCCGAGCCACTGGAACTCGACACGGATCAGCCCGTACAGCGCGAGCTTGATCATCATTCCCGACATCAGCGCCGACAGATGCGCGGGCGCAACCGGATGCGCACGCGGTAGCCACGCGTGCAGCGGTATGAACCCCGCCTTGGTTCCGAACCCGACGAGCGCCGCTACCGCTACAAGCGTGTGGGCGCCGGTGCCGGCTGCCGCGAGCGCGGCTGGGTCGCCGATCGCTCCGTGATGAGCAAGGGTCAGCAGGGCAATCCAGACGCCCGCACCGCCCAGATGAGTGATCGCCAGATACGCATAAACCGCCGAGCGGACATCCCTGTCGCGTCGAGAGGCAAGGATCGCCGTCGCAGGGACGAGCGTCATCAGCTCCCAGAACCCCAGAAAACCGATCACATCGCGAGCTGCGAGGACACCCACGAGTGACAGCAGGAACGCGGCAGTCAATGCACTTAGCGCTCGTGCCCGGTGGCTGTCGGGCAGATAGTCGCGCGCAAAGATCAGCGTCGGCACCGCAGTCAACGCAAGAACAGCAAGAAAGAACCCGCTAAGCGGATCAAGGCCAAACGCCAAGCCGACCGAGCTACGAAACCCGGCGCCGAGCACGTCGCCGCCAGTCAAAACAGCGATGCCCACGACACCGAGGACCATCATCCCCTCGGCCTGCACCGCCAGTCCGGCACGCAAGCCGCGGCCAGTCGCCCCCAGCGCCCCGCCAAACGCGAGCATCGCGACACCCGCGATCGCAGCCCCGTCGAGGACACTCACAGCTAGCCGCGACCTGGCCCAGGACCGAAGTCCTCGACCGCGAGATCGTCCAGCAGCGCCTGGTTGTCCTCACGCGCCGCGGCGATGATGTGCTTCGCGAGCTCGAGCAACTCCAGCGTGCGGGGATCCTTGACCCGGTAGAAGACACTTGTGCCCTCCTTACGACTCTCGAGGAGGCCCTGGCCACGCAGCGCCGCGAGATGCTGAGAAGTGCTGCTCGAATCCAGATCAAGCTCATCCTGCAGCGACCCAACCGAGTGCTCGCCATCCCGAAGAACCTGCAGCATGCGCACCCGGACGGGGTGGCCGAGAACCCGGAAGAAGTCAGCCTTCAGCGCGTAGATCGGCGACTGGCCAGCTCGAGAAGACCACATAGATCCCAAAGCTTACAAACTTATGAGATAAATCATTCACGCACGAGACTCTGCGCGGCCAAGCAACGACGCTATGGGCCCTCTACCCAGCGCAACAAGGGCCGCGATCTATTTGACATCTGGCTCGGCCTCACCGTGCTCGGAGCAGATCCCGAAGAGATCATCGCCGGTTTCAACCACTACATGGGTGACTCAACCTTCAGCTTTCCGGAGCTCCGCGACAACCTCACCGCCAAGCTCGCAAACGCTCACTTCCGCCACGACCTGGACGTACTCACGACCCACATCCCGGACGGATACGCTCCTGACACCGCAGCCGGCCTGGTGCTACGCGAGCTCGGGAGCCGCTTGCGCAATGCGCCACCCATCGCTGATATCACCGTACCGAGTGCATAGCACTACGCGTACGTCGGATTTGGGATCCCTGAGAAAGGCAGGTTCATGGGCGCCAAAGATGTGTCGAAGGCCTGTCGCATCTGTGCCGAACAAATGTTCGGGGTCCAAAACGGGGTCCAGAATGAGAGAAACTGAAGGGGATTCAGCAGCACGAAAACCCAATAAACATGGGGATTTTACCCTGGGCGATACCCCATCCCATTGGTTGTGGTCCAGGCGGTCGGGGGTTCGAGTCCCCTCGCTCACCCTCACGAAATCCCGTGCTAATCAGGCTGTTTGTGTACCTGTTCACGGACGCCCGAGGCGAGTCAAAGGGTCCGACGCCATGTCCGTCCCGAGAGTGCTGCACAAGCCAGCGTTGTGGAGCTTGAGATCGAGATGCTCGAGTACATCAGGGAGGCCTATGAGGCCCACGCCGCCGAGTGTGCGCAGGTGCCGAAGGCGATCCTGTTCCACCAGGGAAACCACATTCTCGTCGGCTGGGACGAGGTGCTGGGGCTTCCGGTGCTCCCTGACGAGCGTGTCGCCCCGAAGCGGTGCGGGCATGGCCAAGGTGGCCACTGTGCGGAGGGCGACGTGTTCTGGGACGACAAGGGCAGGCCGTATGTTCTCGGGCCCGAGGCTGAGGTGGCTTAGCCGACTTCGTCGCGGAAGTCGGCGTGCGAAAAGCGCTCGCCAGCGAACAGCGCGGTGAGCTTGTACTTCAGGTGGATTGCTGCTGGAGCGGCGAGCTGTCCGATCCGTCGCTCGTCGAGATAGTCGTGGTGGATCGTGATCGAGGAGTAGAGCAGTGCGAGGCTCTCTGGCATCTGCACCGACTCGATCGCCGGTAGGTAGAAGTAGTTCACGAGGTGGTCGTAGAGGCGAAGATCCGCGAGCGACGCCTCCTTGATGACCCCGTGGTCGACGAGCTTCAAGAGGGGCAGGACCGGCGCGATCATCCGCACCGGGTGCGCGTACCCCGAAGCTCCTTGAGCGACCATGCTGCAGGTCGGCGAGAGCAGCATGCCGAAACCAGCCTCGAACGGTCCTGAGAGGAACTTCCGCCTACCGGCGTCGTGATCGATGGCGTCGGGCGGCCACGGGTAGCCGAGGGGTACGTCCTGGAAAAGGTCGCCCATGCGAACGTAGTCGGTCCGCTCGGCGTAGTAATCGTTGTCGGGAGGTCTCGGCTCCCAGTCGGAGAGCGCCACGCAGCCAACGTAGCTGCATGGCGGGACAGAAGCTAGTTTGCGTAGTCCTCGTCGGTCAGCGGTGCGCGCTTGCTCGGCCGACGCGGGGTATCGGGCATCTCGGTGTCGGGTGCGAACTGGCTCCACATTTCTTTACGCATCCGATCGATGTCCTCCTTGCGGAAACGACGGAAGCCCGACCCGGGAAGCCTGATCGCCTTCAGCTGACCCCTCTTCTCGAGATTACGCACGGTGTTCTCGTGCACGTTCAACTCGCTGGCTGTCTCGCGCACGTTCAAGAACTCTTTCGTTGGCATATCGGTCACCTCCACAGACGCGTCATTTGGGGGACGCTGCACTATAGCCACCTTGTGT
>DATBPE010000230.1:0-16631 GCA_036561505.1 Solirubrobacteraceae bacterium | reverse complement strand
AGGGCGAGAACGAGGAGATCCAGGCACCTACGCCCGTACTCGACCTATCCAGCTGAGCTGCCTGGCCCGCCGGACCCCGCCGGCCGTTTTGGCCCCAAGCGCAGCGTGCGGCGCCTTGTCGTTAACCTGAGCGGGACAGCGCAAAGACGCGGTCCCGTCCAAGAGGAGAGCCACATCATGAGCATCGTCATCACCGAGGATCGCGGGGCGGTCCGCCACATCGTGCTGAACCGCCCAGAGAAGCGCAATGCGATGAACCAGGAGTTGTTGCGGGCACTTGGCGACGCGCTGCGGGAGGCACGTGATGACGGCGATGTGCATTGCGTGGTGCTACGCGGCGAGGGACCGGTCTTCTCCGCCGGTGTCGACTTGGGGGAGCTGTTCTCCTTCGCCGGTGAGCCGAGTGCGCTGCGCCCGTTTCGAACCGTCTTTTTGGAGTGCGCGAATCTCTGCGAAGAGATGGCAAAGCCGGTTATCTGCCAGATCCATCACACCTGCGTCGGTGGTGCGCTAGAGGTCGCCCTCGGCTGCGATTTGCGGATCGCGGCCAGTGGTTCTCTTCTCGGGCTGCCGGAGGTCAAGTTCGGGATCATCCCCGACGTGGGTGGCTCCACCCGTCTGCCGGCCGTCGTCGGCCTAGGACGCGCCAAGGAGCTGATCATGACCGCCCGGATGATCGACGCGGCTGAGGCCGAGCGGATCGGCCTGGTCAATCGCGTCGTCGCGCCTGAGGATCTGGAGGGGGCAACCCAGGCGCTCACGGACGAACTGCTGGCTAACTCTCATGTGGCAGTCGGCCGCGCCAAGCGCGTGATCGACGCCTCCGCCCGCCCCGCGTTGGCACAGACACTGGAGATGGAGGTATCGATCCAGGAGTACTGCGTCGCGACTGTACGCGAGCAGGCACGCGCGGCAGAGGCCGCGGCCGAGCAGGGACAGCGTGAGCCCCAGCTCAGCGGGCGCTGAGCCGAAATGCGGAGACTATCGGTCCTCATCTAACTCAGCTCCCTTTGCTCGCCACGATCCTGAGTGAGAGCTCACAGAGAGCCGCACCGTGGCGCCCCAAATGCGGAGCGTTCGCGATGGTCTGGGCATCCGCCTGAGAGTTCACCGGTGATCGCCCGCGAACCGCGCAAGACGGGTCTGGCGAACAAGCGCGATTGACACGCTCACACATGGAGTGTCGCTGCATCTCCTCTGTCGGTCCAAAATGGCTGTTTGGTGCCGATCAAGGCGCTACTCTGCAACTCATGGGAGTGCCCTGGAAGTCGATCAGACAGCGCTCTCCCGAGAATGGTCAGCCACGGGCTGGACGCACGGCGAGGATCCTCATATGCGTCCTGGCGGCACTCGCCGCCGCAGCGTTCGCTGCCGTCATCATTCATGCCCACGGCTCCTCTCGAGAACTCGCCGCCACCGCCCAGGCCAGCTCCGGGCCGCTTATCCGGACCCGCCTGACCGCGCTCCCACACCACACGGTGAGCGACGCCACCGCACCATTGCGAGTCAGGCTCTCCGCGGCGCCCTCACCGACATCGCCACGCCCAGTGCTGAACCCAGCGGTCGCGGGCACCTGGACGACAGCAGGCGATTCGGAGTACTTCACACCCGCATCGACACTCAAGCCGTGCTCGACCTACACCCTCACAGTGTGGGCGAACACCACCGCTCGCGGTCACACGCGCCTGGGCCGACGCCGCAGCGTTGCGCTGCAGGTCCCCTGTCCCCCGGTCACAGCTCTGCAGCAGGCATTGGCAAGACTTGGATACCTTGGGGCGAGATTCCATTCCCACTATGGCGTGCATCTGGCGAGCGGACCGATCAGCCGCCGGCTGGCGGCCCATCGCGCCTACCGCCCGCCCCGTGGCCGGCTCGATCCCGACCCGTCTGACGCCCCGCCGGTACATAGCGGTGAACTAGACCAAACCACCACGGGAGCACTGATCGTCTTTCAAGAAGACCACGAAATCCAACCGACCGGCGTCCCGGAAGGCAAGACCTGGTCATCGCTGCTGGCCGCCGAGACGCTCGACCGCCGCAACCGCGAGCCATACACCTGGGTGTCGGTATCGGAGTCGATCCCCGAGACGCTCGAGGTGCACCGTGGACATCACGTCGCGCTGAGTACCCCCGCCAACACGGGGGTACCGGGCGCCGAAACGCCGCAGGGAGTCTTTCCGATCTTCTCCCGCCTGAGCTCAACGACGATGAGCGGCACCGACGTCGACGGCACCAAATATGTCGTGCCAGACGTTCCCTGGGTCAACTACTTCAACGGCGGGGACGCGGTCCACGGCTATCCACGTGCCTCCTACGGCTCCCCGCAGTCAAACGGATGCGTGGAGCTGCCGATCGAAACGGCTCACAAGGTCTTCGGAATGCTTGCCATCGGAGACATCGTTCAGGTCACCTGAGCCTGCGCCAGGACTCGCACATATGACCTGCCGGGCACGGTCAGCTCAGGAGCCGATCAGCAGCGCCAGCAGCAGCAGAGCCAGCAGATGAAACGTCTGATCGACGGCGATCGACACCGACAGATTGCCGGTCGGATCCAACCGCTTGACACGTCTCATGTATGCGTGAATCAGCCTGCCGTCGTCCTGAATCAGATGTGGCACGCCGATTGCGGGAATTATCCACAGCAGTTCCGCGTCGAGATCGATCGTCGCCAGCGCGGGGAGGAAGGCGAGTGTGTAGAAGCCAACGTGAGTGAACAGTGCCCGGTGCGCGTCTGTAGCCCCCCGCGCCAGACCGCCACGCTTGTTGCACGCCTGCCAGTCGGTCTGCAACAGATAGTCACCGACCAAATGGGACATCACGAACAAGATAAAGACTTCGACCCAGGTCATCCGGCTGCATAGCCTATCCGCCGGCTTGCTGCACAAGCGAGGATGCCCACAGATCTCTTCACGCGGTAGCACTAGTAGCCTTGGCACAGTGAGTGCAACACCTCATGGACATCCGGCAAGTCCGTTTCCGCCGATCGCCGACTACGGCTTCCTGTCGGACTGCGAGACCTGTGCCCTGATCGCGCCCAGCGGCAACGTCGAGTGGATGTGCCTGCCGCGGTTTGACTCGCCGAGCGTGTTCGGTGCGATCCTCGACCGCGACGCTGGAGGCTTTCGCCTGGGACCAGCCGGCGTGACTGTTCCCAGCGGGGTTCGCTATCTACCCGGCACGCTGGTGCTGGAGACGAGCTGGGAGACGCGCACCGGGTGGGTTGTGGTCCGCGATGTCCTGTGCATCGGACCCTGGTACCACAAGGAGGAGCGTTCGCGCACCCACCGGCGTTCGCCCACCAACTACGACGCAGACCACGTACTCCTGCGAAAGGTGCGCTGCGTCCAGGGATGGGCTGAGATCCACCTCGACTGCGAACCGGTCTTCGACTATGGGGGGCTGGCGGCCGAATGGTCCTATACCGGCCCCGGCTATAACGAGGCTGTGGCGGGCTCTGAGGGCATGGACCTTCAGCTCAGACTGGTCACCGACATGAACCTCGGGTTCGAGGGTCCCCGCGCCCGTGCCCGCACGATTCTGCGCGAGGGAGAGGCCGCGTTCGCGGCGTTGGGCTGGTCCGAGCACTCGCTGCCCAGCACGTGTGAGGAGGCCGATGAGCGGCTTGTGCGCACCGCTCACCACTGGCAGGAGTGGCTCAAGCAGGGAACCTTCCCCGATCATCCCTGGCGCAACCATCTGCAGCGCAGCGCCCTGACGCTGAAGGGACTGAGCTACGCCCCCACCGGCGCGATGGTGGCCGCTGCCACCACCTCTCTTCCGGAGACCCTCGGCGGCGAACGCAACTGGGACTACCGCTACACATGGATACGCGACTCGACCTTCATGTTGTGGGCGCTTTACACCCTCGGCTTCGACTGGGAGGCCAACGACTTCTTCTACTTCGTCGCGGACCTCGCGGAAGCGGCCGAGACCGAGGACGGCGAACTGCAGATCATGTACGGGATCGGCGGCGAGAGCCGCCTGGACGAGCAGGAGCTCGACCATCTCTCCGGCTACGGCGGCGCGCAGCCGGTACGCATCGGTAACGGGGCCTACCGCCAGCGCCAGCACGACGTGTGGGGCGCCGTGCTGGACTCGATCTATCTGCACACCAGATCGCGTGACCAACTGCCCGACCGGCTGTGGCCAATCATCAAGCGCCAGGTCGCCGGCGCGCTTGGGCACTGGCGCGAGCCCGACCAGGGGATCTGGGAGGTCCGTGGCGAGGCGCAACACTTCACCTCTTCCAAGCTGATGTGCTGGGTGGCCGCCGATCGCGGTGCGCGTCTGGCACAACTGCGCGATGACCGCGAGTGCGCTCAGCGTTGGCAGGCGGCGGCGCAGGAGATACACGCCGACATCTGCGAGCACGGGGTCGACGAGCGCGGCGTCTTTACGCAGTACTACGGCACGAGCGCACTCGACGCCTCGTTGCTGCTGATGCCGCTGGTGCGTTTCCTGCCCCCCGAGGATCCGCGCATCGTGGCCACGGTCATGGCGATCGCCGACGAGCTCACCGAAGATGGGCTGGTGCTGCGCTACCGCGTCACCGAGACTGACGACGGGCTCACCGGCGAGGAGGGTTCGTTTACGATCTGCTCCTTCTGGCTGGTATCAGCGTTGTGTGAGATCGGCGAGATCGAGCGTGCCCGGACGCTGTGCGAGAAGCTCATTTCCCACGCCAGCCCGCTGAGGCTCTACGCCGAGGAGATCGATCCACGCACCGGCCGCCACCTGGGCAACTTTCCCCAGGCATTCACCCACCTGGCGCTGATCAATGCTGTCATGCACGTCATCAGGGCCGAGACCGAGCAGGGGCAGGACCCGGCGAGCGCCACCATCGTCAGATGATCGCCGGTCTGAGCCACCTGAGCCTGGAGGTGATCAGCGGCAACGCCGCCGGCGAGACGATCCTCGTCGAGGACGAGCTCGTGATTGGGCGTCATGCCAGCGGGAACGGCGGGCTCTCAGACGACGAAGAGATCTCCCGCCAGCACGCTCGCATCTCACGCGAGGTGACCGGCGACTACGCGATCGAGGATCTCGGCTCCTCCAACGGCACGTTCGTCAACGGCCTGCGGATCCAGAGCTCCCGTCTGCTGTCTCTCGGCGACTCGATCGAGACGGGCGCCACGACGCTGGTGGTCACGGAGATCGCGCAGCCGGCGGCGGAGTCGATCTCCCCGATCGTGCCGGCGGCGGCGACTCCGCCGCTGGCGCTCAAGCTGGAACTGGACTTCGACGCCCGTGAGGCGCGGGTCGCCCTCGAGGAGGGCGGGAAGACCGTTCGCGTGGCCTTTTAGGACGGTCCCGCCGGGTGAGCATGGCCGCAGCACGAGCCGGATGGTGCTTCCAGAAAAGCTAGCCGCGAGATTGTCCCGCGGAGGACCATCCGAAGCGGGTCAGCTCAGTTGCGGGCGCCAGAGCGCCGGGGCGTTCGCCGCGGCGAACGAACACGATCGGCGCGGGAGCCGCGCGGGCAATAGCGCGGCGTGTGTCTCCCAGCCCCTCCTTGTGCCAGCGCTCGGAGAGGCCGACCACCAACAGCCCGGCCCCAGCGGCGGCGGCGAGGATACCCTCGCGACCGGGCTGGGCCAGCACGGGCTCGGCCGATACCCCCGCGAACTGCTGTACGACCAGCGCGGCATTGGCCAATAGACCGCTCGCGTCACGGTCCTCACCAACCCGTCCGGCGGAGCCGAGCAGCATTAGCGGCGCGCCGCTGGCGGCGGCGATCCAGCTAGCCATCTCGAGCGCCGCCCAATCGTGGTCGGCGCCTCCGAAGGGCACCATCACCGAGCGATCCGGACCGGGGCGGACCGGGGCACCCTCGCGTGCCACCAGCACGGCCACGTCGCAGCGTGCCTCGCTCAGTACCGTGCCAACCTCCTCGCGGGGAATGCCGTCGCCGAGCAGCGGCCGGCGGCCGTCGGGCAGCAGCAGGTCGATCTCCTCGTTGCGGCACAGCCGCGTGAGGTCACGGCCGGGATCGGCCGATGTCAGCGCCACCGCGCGCGTGGCCAGCCCCTCCCCCAGCAGCTGCTCACGTCGTTCCTGGAGCTGCTCGGTCGCCTCGCTCACTTCTCGCGCCTCGGTCTGCAGCCCGCCGCGAACGGTCGCGCCCCGCGGGGGCCTGACCAGGCGCACGAGGACCAGCTCGCGGCGCGGCTGCGAGCGCGCCAGCGGCACCGCCAGCGCCAGTAGCTGCTCGAGCGCCGCTGCGCTCTGTGGCGCCACCAGGATCGAATGCTCAGGTGCCGTCCCTCGCTGCTCGGCGGCGGGTGCGGCGGCGGCCGCCAGCTGTACCTCGGGCTCCTCCCCGAAGGCGTTGTGAGGATCGAGCAGCCGCATCAGCGGCCCGGCCATGAATGTCGTCAGCAGCGCCATGATCACCAGCGCCGTGAACAGCGCCGCGGAGATCGCTCCCGTGCTGAGCGCGAGGTTGAGCACAATCAGCTCGGTCAGGCCGCGCGTGTTCATAAGCGCCCCAAGCACCGCCGACTCGCGCCACGGAAGGCGAATCACGCGGGCCGCGATCAGTGTTCCGCCGTACTTGCCGAGGATCGCGATCGCGCACAGCACGGCCGTGATCGCGATCAGTTGTCCCTGCCCGAGCAGCGCGACGTTGGTGCGCAGGCCGGTGTAGGCGAAGAACAGCGGCAGCAGCAGCGTCAGAACGAAGTCCTCCACGCGGCGCGTGACGTCGTCGCTGAGCCCGGCGTGGCGGGGCATCGAGATCCCCATCACGAAGGCTCCGAAGATGACCGCGATCCCGATCGTCTCGGTCGTGATCGCCGACAGCAGCACACCCGCGAAGATGGCTGTGATCCACGTGCCGGGCACACGCCCGGCCTCGTCGTATGCGACCGCTGCCCGCGCCAGGATCGGGCGTACCAGGAAGCCCATCGCCAGGCAGAACACCGCGGCCCAGCCCATCGTTTCGAGCACCGCCAGACCGCTGCCGGCGCTTGCCACCGCCGTCGCCAGCGCGATCAAAAACCATGCCGATACGTCATCGACGGCCGCCGCCGAGAGGGCTAGCGCACCCAAGGGCCGTTTGAGCATGCGCCGCTCGGAGATGATCCGCGCCAGCACGGGAAACGCCGTGATCGACATCGACACCGCGACGAACAGGGCGAAAGCCGGGAAGCGGATGTCCGGGGCCAGCAGCGGGTAGAGCGGCAACGCCACCATCATGCCCAGCATCAGGGGCACCAGCAGCGCCGTGTTGGAGATCGCGAGGGTCATCCTGGCGCGCCCGCGAAGCTGCCCGAGGTCGACCTCCAGGCCGATCAAGAACATGTAGAAGATCAGTCCCAGATTTGCCACCACGCCGATATAAGGGACGATGTCTGAGGCGAAGATGCTCGACTGCAGCCCAGGTGCAAGCGCCCCAAACAGTGTCGGGCCGAGCAGGATCCCCGCGAGTACCTCGCCCATCACCCGCGGCTGGCCGATCCTCGGCATCAGACTTCCGCACAGACGCGCGAACAGCATCACTACCACGATCGCGATGAAGAACGCCACCACGGTGTTTTCCGCCGTGCGCTGCTTGGTCGCCAGGAGATGTTCGGGCGGCGAGGTCGCGCTCGCCCCGACCAGGGCTGGGACTGCGGTGCCCGCCGGGCGGGTATTTGCGCCACTCGCGCTCGGGGAGGCGCCCGTGAGCGCCAACGGCGTGAGCATCAGGTCAAGCGTTCGGCCCGCCGCGGTGCCACTCAGCGCTCGTCGGGAGCCGTGCTCGCAGGAGATCGCGCCAGTCAGGGCACCCGCCCGGTAGATCAGGGTGCCACGCGGCTTTTTCGCGCTCACCACCTTGACGGTGGAGTCCGACTGCGTGAGCTTGATCTTGCCGCCGAGACAGGCCGAGGTCGGAGCGAGCTGGTATTCGCCGCCCACCGACCCCGGGGCCAGCGGTTTGGGAGCCCCGGGTTCGGGAGGGTCGCGCTTGAGCTCAGCAGTGCTCGGCAGCCCGCCGAGCAAGCCCGTGAGCACCCCGTTTGCTACACGGGCATCGATCTGTGCGACCCGCCCGCTCACGCAGTGCACCGCACCGCTCAGGCGCCCGTTCACGAACTTCAGCGCGCCGCTGAGCGTGGACTGGGCGTTTGAGATCGTTACGAAACGGCCCGACTGCGCCAGTTCGATCTTGGGGCTGAGGCAGCCGGCGGTCGCTGAGACGTCGTAGCCACCAGCGATCTGCCGCTGAGCGTGCTTGCTGGCACCCGAGGTGAATACGAAAATAACGACACCGGCGGTCACCAGGAACAGCGCCGCGTAGTGGATAGCCAGGCGCCGCACTCCGATGGAGCCCGTCGTCTGGATGTCGATTGAGTCGCTCCCCCTCTTGCCCATGTCGGCCGACACGGCGCACGAGTCTACCCGCGCGCCACGGGTCGTTGGCGTCTGGCATATGATTGGAGCCTTCCTGGCAAGTGAGGCGAGGTGGTCTGATGCGAGCAGAGAACACACCCCGGCGACCAATCGTGGTCGTGGTACTGGCGGCGGTGGCGGCGGTGGGAGCGACGATGACGGCAAGCGCCGCGGCACCGATCAACGACAACAACCCGCTTGCAACGATCGTCTGCGTCAAAGCACCGTGTGAAGCGGCGCCGGTGGCGCCAGTCAACGACAACTATCTAGCCTCGCTCAATCTCAACCAGCCACACACTCCGCTTGACCGCGTGGACACGTTGCGCGACACGCGCGACACGACCGCTGCGACGACTCAAACGGACATCTTCAACCCCACCTCTCATGGCGGTCCACCCGAGCTGACGGGTTGCAATGGTGTCAGCGAGGGCAAGACGATCTGGTACGACTTCTACCCCGACGCCACTGGGCTCGTCCGGGTCCGTACCTCGGCGGACTTCGGCACGGTCATGGCAGTCATGCCGTTTGACCCCAAGACGCTGCTGCCTGAAAACAGCCAGCGCCAATGCGCGGTCAACCAGCCCACGGCAGCTGGCGAACTGTTCGCCAACGTTCAGGCCGGGAAGCCCTACACGGTCCAGATCGGCGGTGTCGAAGAAGCCGGAGGCACAGTCGAGGTCCTGTTCGACTACGTCGTCAAGCCCAAGCGCCTGCAGGCCGAAGCGACGCTCGCCGCGCAGCCGCTGTCCTCCGGAGTGCGCGTGGTGAGCCTCTCCGTCAGCGCCCCCGCAAAGTCCCGCGTGCGAGTGCGTTGCACACGCGGATGCCGCCCACAGGCCGCGACGGCTCGGTCGGTTGGCTTTCCCCGACTGCGTGGCGCGGTGCTCCCGAGCGGAGCAGCGCTGAAGATCTACGTGACCGCGAAGAACCAGATCGGCGCTTACATCGAATATCGCATCGGCCACGGACGCTTCACCAAGATCCAGCGGTGCCTGGCGCCGGGCTCAAAGCGGCCCGAACGCTGCGAATGACCCCCACCTCCAGCCGGCGCTTCGCAATTGCGGCACTGATCGCCGTACTGGCGTTCGGGGTGGCCTTCGCCGCGCGCAAGGCAACGGCCGGAGGCACACCGGCACAGGCGCTGCCGGTGCCAGCCGTGGTCTCCTCGGCGCCGGTGCAAATTTCCGGCGTCGCGCTGCCTGCAGCCACGACGCCGGCGCTGCGCCGTCCCCCGCGTCCTGCCACTCCCGCTCGCAGCACCCCCGCTCCGAGCCCCACACCGTCGGCGCCGGCGCCGGTCGTGCCATCCAGCCCCGCTACTCCACCTAGCGGTGGAGGGGGTGGCGGCGGCGGCCCGGTGATCGTAGGCTAGTGTCAAAAAGCACGTGACATCCAGACAAGCTAGGTCCCGGTGATCTGATGGACTCGCTGCACGACTCCATGGCCGTTGCCGGCTATCGCATCGACGGCACGCTCGGAGAAGGCGGTATGGGCGCTGTCTACCGCGCCACACAGCTCTCGCTCGAGCGCGTCGTGGCGCTGAAGGTGCTGACCGTCGAGCTCAGCTCCGATCCCGCTTTCCGTGAGCGCTTCCGTCGCGAGGGCCTGCTGCAGGCCGCATTGGATCATCCCCACATCGTCACGGTCTATGAGGCCGGCGAGACCGACAGCAGGCTGTTCCTTGCAATGCGGATGGTCGAGGGACCCACGCTCAAGGAGCTGATCCAGAAACGCCAACTCGACGACAGGCGGGCGCTGCGCCTGCTCACGCAGGTGGCAGAGGCACTCGACGCCGCCCACGCACGGGGACTGATCCATCGCGATGTCAAGCCCCACAACGTGCTGATCGGCGCTGGCGACCATGCCTACCTCGCCGACTTCGGGCTAACCAAGGCCCACGACGATGCGGGCATGACCGAGACCGGTCAATTCGTGGGCACGATCGACTACATCTCCCCGGAGCAGGCTCGCGGGGAACACGGTACGGCCGGCAGCGACGTGTACGCCCTCACCGCAGTGCTCTGCGAGTGCCTGACCGGTCGGGCACCGTATGTGAAGGCCACTGAGGACAGGGTCCTGATGGCGCATCTCAGTGAGCCCGCACCGCGTCTGTCGGAGCTGCGCTCGGACCTACCCGCGGCGATCGACGAGGTGGTCGCCGAAGGGATGGCCAAGGACCCCGGAGATCGGCCTGTGTCGGCTGGGGAGCTGATGTTGAAGGCCCGGCGGGCTCTGGGCGCGGCGCCAGCATCCGCCGCGGCGCCGGCCGGGGACGGGGATCCACTCGACCTCTCAGTGGGGGCACCAACGCGCGCCTCACACCCGACCGTTCAGGGTGATCCGGGCGCGACCCGCCTCGCTGGAACCGTTTTGCCGAAGGCCGCGCCCGAGGGTGTCGCGCGGCGGGGGTTCGCGGCCGCACTGGGCGGTGCGGCAGTGCTCGCGGCCGCCGCCGGTTTTCTGCTCGGCGCAGGCTCCAGCGGCTCCGGCGAAACGTTCAGCAACTCGGCCTCCGCTGGCCATCTCGAACTTTCTTTCCCGGCCGGTTGGCGGCGGCTGGGGAGCACCCCCACGATTCCGGGGATCGTTTTCTCGCAGCCGCTCGCGCTGACTTCGAGTACCGCCGCCGCCAACGGGGAGCAACTGCTGGCCGGTGAGGTGAGAGCATCATCGGGCCCATCGCTGTTGCCGGCGGCGTTCACCGGCGCCCTGAACGGCGCTGCGCCCCACCCCGAACCGGTGCGACTCGGCGCCCTGGAGGCCTACCGCTACCGCGCGCTGTCCGTACGCGGCCTCACGCAGACCGTGACGCTGTACGTGCTGCCAACCGCCGGTGGCGTGGCCACGATTGCCTGTCTGAGCCCCTCCGCGGCCGCGACGACGACGCAATGCGCGCAGATCGCGGCCACGCTCAAGCTGAGCGCCACCACCGCGTTCGGACTGTCACCCAGTCCTGTGTACGCGGCCGCACTGAGACGCGCCCTGGGAGCATTGCGCGGCGCCGCCGACAGCGCCACCAGCAGTCTGCACACGGCATCTAGCGCCTCTGCACAGGCAGCCGCGGCCACGCGGCTAGCTGCGGCCTACAACACCGCTCAGGCCGCGTTGGAACACCTCACCACGAGCCCCGCCGTTGAGGGCCTCAACGCTGGCCTGGCCGGCTCCCTGGCGGCGCTCGGTCGCGACTACACGGCGCTGGCCTCAGCCGCGCGGGCCGCTGACTCAGCCGCCTATGGGCGGGCCGTGGCCGCAGTCGGGCGGGATCGCACCGGAGCGGCGAAGGCGCTGACGGCGCTGGGGCAAGCTGGTTACGTCGTTTCGGGCTGAGTGCCAGACGGGGATGGCGGCTGATCCTCTCCGCCGTTGGCCTGCTCCTCTGCCAGCGACCAGATCGTTGTGTGCGTCTTGCGACCGCGCAGCTCGACCTCTTCCACGAACACCAGATCGTCCGCTGCCACGGTGAGCGCCTCCTTGGTGTGTCCCGACAGCATCAGCTGGTGGGGAGTGCCCTTGGTGAGCTGCTCGATGCGTGCCGCCGAGTTGGTGGTGTCCCCCACGGCGGTGTACTCGACGCGCCGCTCGGAGCCGACATTGCCGGACATCACGCGCCCGGAGTTCAAGCCGATACCCATGCGAAAACCCGACCCGAGCTCCTGTTCGCGCAGCCAGGCGTTGAAGCGGGGCAGGCGCACGGACAGCATCTCGCGGGCGGTGGAGAGCGCACGGTCGGCATGGTCGGTCTGGACGATGGGCGCTCCGAACACGGCCATGATCCCGTCACCCATGTAGGCCACGAGCGTGCCCCCGTGGTCGAGGATCGCATCGCTCATCTCGCTCAAGTAGTAGTTGAGCACTTCGATCACGTGGTCTGGCGTCAGCGTTTCCGCGAACGTTGTGAAGCCACGTAGATCGGTGAACATGACGGTTCCCTCGCGCTGCACGCCGCCCAGGCGCAGCCCCCCCTCGGCGCTTGCGAGAACCTCGTCAACGACGTTTTCGGGCACGAAGCGCGAGAACAGGTCTCGGACTCGCTCGCGCTCGAAGGCGACCGTGACCAGCTGCACCGACAGGGCCCCGGCCGCGCTGAGGATCAATGCCCCGAGCGGATATACGAACGACGCGACGTGCCCGTGTTCGAAGGCGACCTGCACAGCCACGGTAAACACCACCCCGAGCCCGGCGGCCAGCCCGATGGTGGCGATCGGACCGAGCCGCACGCTGGTCAGCGGCGCGGCGAGGCCCATCAGCACAATCAACGCGAGGTCTAGCCATGTGCCCGTGGAGCGCAGCGGCAAGCCCCTCAAAGCGGTCTCGATCGCGCTGGCCTGAACTTCGGCCCCTGGCATCTGACGGGCGGTGGAGGTCGGGTGGATGTCCTGCAACGTCGGCGCCGAGGGACCGACGATGACGATCTTGTTGTGGAAGAAGCCTCGCGGTAGCCGGCCGCGGTACACCGTCGAGAAGGACACCTTGTGGAATGTCCCTTCCGGCCCGTAGTAGTCGATCCACGCGGGGCTGCCGGCGAACTCGCCCGCACCGACGCGATGCCCCTCGGCGACTTCGGCACTTGCCACGGCGAGGGTCTTGAGGTGACCGACGGAGAAGCTGACGCGGCGCAGGACCCCGCCCGGATCGGTCGGCAGCAGCCCGTTGGCTGGTCGTGATCCCACTTCGCCCAGCAGCGCGTTTCCGTCGCTGCCGAGAAACCTCATCTTGCCGTTCCCTTCGGTTTCGGTGGTGGTCATCACGGTGCGCCCCTGCGCTTCCTGCAGAGCGCCCAGCAGGGCTGTCTCATCGTCGCGAGCCTGGGCGCATTGGCCCGGCGGCGGCTGAGATCCCGTCCGGGAAAGCGGACAGGCGCTGGCCTCGCTGAACTGCACGTCGTAGGCGATCACCTTGGGATGGTCACGCGCGATGCGTTCGATCACACGGGCGTGCACCTTGCGCGGGAACGGCCATTGCAGTCCCAACTTGTCGAAGGTTTCTTCGTCGATCTCGACCAACACGACGTTCGCCGGCGGATGCTGGCGTCCGCGGATCGAGAAGCGGGCGTCGACGGTGCTGAGCTCCAGCGAGCGCAGCAGATTGGTCTCGTAGGCCACGATCGCCAGACCCGTGGCACCCACCGCCACGATCGCCAGCAGCGCCAGCCGCAGCCGTCGCGCACGGGCCGGACCGGCCCGCCACCTGCTCTGTTGCTTCACCCGTTCACCTGAGATAGCACCGCCGAACGCTATCCGAGTTTCGCCGAGCCGACGATTTCGCAGCCACCGTTGTCAGCTTTGCACGAATTGCGGGCGGCCGGCGCCACGGCTATGCTGGCTTTAATCATGGATGATCTCTCACGCTTCGTGCTGCCGGACGCAGTCGAGCTAGCCGACCGCTACGTCATTCAAGCGCCGATCTCCAGCGGCGCGATGGGCGCGGTCTATCGCGCTCGCGACATGAGCAGCGGTGCCGAGGTGGCGATCAAGCACGTGCACAACACCAGCCACGCCGAGCGCTTTGACGTCGAGGCTCGGCTGCTGTCGCTGCTGCGTCATCCGCGTGTGGTCGAGGTGCTCGACCACTTCAGCGACGAGCGCGGCCAGTATTTGGTGATGGAGCTCGTCGACGGAATCGATTTGCACGTTCTGCTGGCGCGAGAGGGCGATCCGGGGCTGGGGTTGGACCGTGCGGTGGAGTATGCCCGTCAGGTCTGCGAGGCGCTTGAGTATGTGCACGAGCAGCAGATCGTCCACCGCGACGTCAAGCCGCAAAACCTGATCCTCTGCGAGCGAGGTGTCGTGTTGGTCGACTTCGGGATCGCCCGCCTGTTGGTCGACGAGGAAGAAGAAGACGAAGGCACGGCGGGGATCGGCACACCGAAGTACATGGCACCTGAGGTGTTCGCCGGAGGCGCGGTGTCCCCACGCAGCGATGTGTTCAGCCTGGCCGCAACACTGTGGACGCTGATCGTGGGTAAGCCGCCCGTGTATGCCAGCCCAACCAAATTGCTTGACCTCGTCCCCGACGTGCCGCCCGAGATCGCAGAGGCTGTGCAAGCTGGTCTTGAGATGATCCCCGAGCGCCGCGTCGCCTCGATCGCCGCCTTCGCTCGCGCGCTTGGCGGTGACAAGCAGGTGACGGTCGGCGGGTCGCTCACGCTGTCCGTCGACGGGCCCTCCGCCCAGCGCGGTTTGATCGAGGGGATCGTACGCACCGCGGCGGGCGTGTTCGGCGCGTCGGCATCCTCGATCGCCCTGATCGATGCCAACACCGGGGAGCTGGTCTACCAGTCGGCGTGGGGTGCCGGGGCACGCGAGATCGTGGGCGTGAGACTGCCTCCCGGGCAGGGCCTCGCCGGCAGCGTCGTGGAAGACGGGCAGCCGCTGGCGGTGAGCGACTGCCGCACCGCGCCCCGCTTCGCGGCTCGCATCGCCGCCGGCACGGGCCACGTTCCCTACACGATGGTGGTTGTCCCACTGCTGCGCCAGGAACGGCCGATCGGCGTACTGTCGCTGCTGGATCGTCGCGACGGCGGTCACTACGGCCCGGAGGACGCCGAGCGGGCGGCGCTGTTCGCAGAGCTCGCCGTGAGCGCGATCGAAGCGGGCGGCCACGCGCTGCCCAGCCTGGGCGCACGCAGGCCGCAGATCAGCCTGGCCTAAGCGCCGACTGGTTCTGACTCAGAAGGGCGCTTTGGCCAGGTAGGAGTGGCCGGTGAATAGCGTGATCGTCTTACGAAGGTGGAAGTCACGGACCGTCAGGGCACCGCGCTTGACCTTTGTCAACGTCCCGTCACAGCGGTTGGCCACGCTCCAGATCGTTCCGCGCACGGTCGCCGCGCTGTATTGCCCATGCGTCGTGAATTTGCCGTGAGCACTGGCGTTCAGTTGCCCGAGTACTTTGCTGCTCAAGTGCTTGGCCGCGATGCGCGCCTTGCCGGTACTCGCGCAAACCTGCCGTGAGCTATTCACATCGATCATGTTTAGCTGTGTGAGTCCGTGCTGCTTGCGGTTCTGTAGCAGCTTGAACAGCCCAGCTCCAAAGTCGCCGAATTGCAGCTTCTTGTGCTTGGAAGCGGAGGTGGCGGTGGTGATACGAGCGACACCAGCGGTCGTGTCGAGCGTGGAGCCGAGCGGGATCTGACGCGCCTCGGTCAGCGGGATGAACCCGACGCCCTTGCTGAGGCTCTCGACAGCAGGCCAAAACGGCGTGACGCTACTGATATGCCCACCGGGCGGCAGCTTGATGAACACTTCTCCAGAGACCGGTTCCACGTTCGCGGTTTTACCCAGGACGGGCGGTGGCGGCGGCGGATCGGCCGGGGTCTTGAAGGTCTGATCGGCCCCCTGTGTGCTGCCCGCGCTGTTGCTGGCCACCGCGCGCACGTGATAGGTGACGTTCGGCAGCAGCCCGGTTACCGCCGTGGTGACTGTGTGCTCGGAGAAGTCTGAGCCCACGGACTGGTCGGGGGTACTGGAGCCGTAGGTGATCGCCGCCGCGTGAGCTTCCCCGAGGACTGGACCGTATTCGAAGTGCACCGATGTCGTCAGTCCGTGAGGGTTCACCGTGGTCGTAAACGAAGCGCTGGTCGTCGTCATCACGCTCGGCGGGGAGCCTGGGAGCAGCGTCGGCGGCGCTGTCGGGAGGGCTACCACGTTGGCGGTGCCGGCGGCCGTCGCGGTGGAGCCGCCGAGGTCTGTGATCGTGACGGTGGTCTGATAGACACCAACGCTTGCGTAGGTGTGCGAGCCGGTGACATTGAACCCGCCGCTCGGCACGTCGTTGATCGTTCCTGGGCTGGTCGAGCCATCGCCCCAGTTGATTGTCGCGGTGTAGTCCGACACTTCGCCGTTTGGATCGGCGTCGGTGAATGTCGCGAGCTGCCCGGTGAACGAGACACCCACCGTAGCGTCCACCGATACTCCAGACGCCGTCAGCGGCGCGTCTTGGACCTTGACGTCGAATGGGTGAGTTTCAGGGAAGCCGTCACTGTTGATGTAGGTGAAGCTCGCTTGGTAGAGGCCCTCCTCGGCGTAGGTGTGGGTGCCGCTCAGTTGCCGGGTGTTGGCGTCGAGAGTGCCCGATGATGGCTGCGTGCCGTCACCCCAGTTGATCGTCGGCGTGGTTCCTTCGCGTGGTGAGGCGGCGCCAACCACCTCAGAGAACTGCTTGCCCTCGACGGGTTGAAACATCTCGTATGCGCCGATGTCACAGCCAGCGCCCTGGGGCCTTGCGATGTTCCGTTGGTCTGTGCCTGTGCAGTTCGGGGC
>DATBPE010000229.1:0-20594 GCA_036561505.1 Solirubrobacteraceae bacterium | reverse complement strand
CACCAATACCGCCGCCTCAGGGTCCGCTACGAGCGACGCGACGACATCCACGAAGCATTCCTCTCCATCGGCGCCAGCCTCATCTGCTTCAAAGCCCTCACCCGAGCCGACGCATTGTGTTAGGAGCTCTAAGAGGATTCTTGGCGAGCTGCAACCGACGAGAAAGGTTGCTGAGCACGTCCGACAGGCCTTTAGCAGGCTCGGATCATTCACGCTCAAGGACCCAAGTGGCTTCGAGCTGACCTACACGCCCGGCCCGGAGCCCTCGCGTGAGGCTCTCGGCGAAGACTTCGTCGACCTCCTGCTCGCACTAGGCCAGGCAGCCCAGTCAAAGGGCAGCGGTGTCGCATTTCTCCTCGACGAGGTCCAGTTCGTGCCCGCCAAGGAGTTCGGACCCTTTGTAGTCGGCTTGCATCGTCTCAACCAGAAGGCACTGCCGGTTACGTGCGTAGCCGCAGGACTCCCCAGCCTGCCTGCATTGGTCGGGAACGCCAAGAGCTATGCCGAGCGACTGTTCGAATACCCTCGCATCGATCAGCTGGCGAAGACAGATGCGCTGCACGCGCTCGCCGACCCCGCGAGCAAGCTCGATGTCGTCTGGGAGCCCGAAGCGCTCAAGTACGTCTTTGACCAGACAGCCGGCTATCCCTACTTTCTACAGCAGTACGGCAAGTACGCCTGGGACATAGCATCAGACGGCAGGATCACGAAGGCGGACGCGCAAGCTGGGGGTCGCATCGCTCAAGATCGCCTCGACGACGGCTTTTTCAAGGTGCGCTACGAGGGCCGAGCAACCAAAGCGGAGCGGGCCTTCCTGCACGCGATGGCGGGGTGCCAGGGTCCTCCCTACGGGATCGCGGACGTCACTTCCGCACTCGGCAAGAGCGACCAGCGCTCAATCTCTGTGCGACGCAACGCGCTCATTCGCAAGGGACTGATCTACGCACCTGAACACGGGATGGTCGATTACACCGTGCCACACTTCGCCGCCTATCTGAGACGCCAAGACGCAGACTGAACCACCCGCTGGCGCGTTCGATACGTTCTACGCACATTTCAAAACTGAAACGACAAGCCGATTATCGCCAGCCCCCGACACCACCACCGAGGGGGGCCGGTGGGCCAACTGGCCATTCCGTAGGGACCTCTTGGGGCCTCGCAGCATCTTGACACTAAAAAGTGATGTCCTTATCACTAAACCGTAGTATCATGATGAGTCATGAGCACAGCGCCTGAGCCGATCGGCACGCTGTTCCCCCTCGGAGGCCCGGTACCACCCGATCTGATCATTGGGCGCCGGGGCGAGATCGACGAGATCACCGGCCGGCTACAGGAGGGTATGAGCACGATGCTCGCCGGCGTTCGGCGTATCGGCAAGACGACCGTCTGCGCCGCGGGCGGCGAGCGGCTGAAGAGTCAGGGCGCGCTCGTCATCGAAGTGGATGTCCCCGAGCGGGCAGACTCGCGAGCGTTGCTGCAGCTCATCATCGACGCCTGCAGCCGGGTCTCCCGTGCGCGCACGGGACGAGCTGCTCTGCGCTTCGCACGCCCGACGATCGAGAAGCTCCTCTCCGAATACGGCGTGCCGCTAGACCTGAGTGCGCTCGGTCGTGAGCCGCAGGAGCTGCCAGCGCGAGCCGTGTGTCCCTTCCAGCAGAGCTCACGCGACGCGAGGGTAAGCGAGCCTTGCTTTTCCTGGACGAGCTGCAGCGCGTTGTGGATTACGCCGACGGCGAGGCAGTCCTGCGTGATCTGATCGACCTCTACTGTGTCTCGGGCGACGCCGTGGTGCTCGTTGACGGGAGCAACGAGCGCGCTCTGGACGGCATGTTCGGCGAGCCGGTGCACTTCGGCAAGCTCGTCAAGCGGATCGAGCTAGACGCACGGATTCCGCTTACCAGCTGGCGCGAGCCACTGACCGAGCGTTTCTCCAGAGCAGGGCTATTGCTCGAGGACGCTCCGCGAGAAGAGCTCCTGAAATGGAGCGAGGGACGCCCATACGCGACGATGGCCGCGGCGCGCTACGCAGCGCAGAGCGCCCGTCGCACGAGCTCAGACACCGCAACCGAGTTCGACGTGCAAATGGGCATCGACGAGGCAAACCGACACCTGCACGACGATGGCGCCTAACCACGCCACCCAGAGTATCCCCGACGGCCAACTGCTCACCGGGCACGTCGCCGAGTGGGGCGAGCTTCTACACCTCCTAGAGGAGCGTCGCGGGCTGACAGCGATCGTCGCCGACCCGCTTAGCGGCACCAGCGCGCTACTGGCCGCGGCGTTGAAAGAGAGCACCACGCTGAGCGTGCTCGTCGACGCCCGCCGCTGTGCCAACTCACTTGACCTGGCGATGGCGATAGCTGACGGCGCGATCGCGGCCCTCGCACCGGAAGCGAGCGCATGGTGGATGGGAGCAGCACCGCCGAGCAGCACAGCAGGCCTCAGCGTTTCGCGGCTCCTGAACAGACGTCGCATCGATCCCCAGGCTCTACGCTCCGGCGAAGGACAGAACGTCAACAGACTGCACGAGGCGCTCGAACTCACCACCGCGCTCACAGAGGGCCCGATCACCCTCGCGATCGACCACCTCGGATACATGCTCGCGAACCTCCGCAGCACCGCTACCAGAGAGATCCTCGGCGAGCTCAGGGCAGCGCGGCAGCAGATCAGCAGCCTCGACCTTGTGCTCGTTGACCATCCCGACGGGCCGATCAGCCTGGCGCTCAGCGACCACCAGCACCCCCTATACCGCGCCGGCGAGCGCCTACGTATCCGCCGCCCCACCCCGACCCGCATCGTCGAGGACCTAGCGATCACAAAGCCGCCCCTCAAAACACCCGTTCCGTTGCTGCGCGGCGCGGCCGAGCTCGCTGCCGGCGTGCCCGCCCTCACCTGGCAAGCAATAGCCATGGCACCCAACGAAGGTGAAAACCCAGCCCGCGCCCTATCCGGATGGGAAGCACTGCGCCGCGCAACAGCGGTTTCCGTGCGACGAGAGTGGGATCTACTGCGCCGCGTTCACCCCGCCGCCCAAACTATCGTCGGCGCTATAAGTCTCGGACTCAAGCCACACAACGCTCCCGCCGCCAGCAAGACGATCGACGACGCACTCAACCGACTACGAGACGCAGGCATGGCCTGGCAACCAGCCGAGCGCACATGGGCGATCGCCGACCCCCTCCTATCCGCCTACGCCCGCGAACACCCCCAACCATGGGCACTCCGACAACGATCCAGCGCCCGAATCAGCGCAAAGCGCGGATCCCCGGTCGCCTAGCGTACGTCGAGCACTGAGTCCAGCCCGTGGCTTCGCACCAGCTGCGCCTGACACCATCGCCAGACGCGGCGATCAAAGAACTCCAGGGCAAGCCGGCCGATGACTGGGATCGACTGAAGCCCGAACTGAAGGCCCAGGGTTGTCGCGCCGGTGGCAGCTCAGAGGTCGAGCAGGAAACGCAATGCACGCGCAATCTGGAAGATAGCCTCCTCGTCGAGGACACCTAGCCGTCCGAGCAACCGCTGCTCGGCGACCGACTTGACGTCCTCGCACTTCGCATAGCTGACCTCGTCTAGTCCCGAGCCGCCAGGCTCGATCTCAACATGCGAAGGAACGCCACGGACTGCGGTCGTGGTGGGGACAACTATTACTACACCGGCACGACTCTCGTTCAGCGGATCGGCCGAGACGACTACCGCCGGGCGTCGACCAGACTGCTCGCGCCCGACCGGCTCTCCAAAGTCGACCAACCATACCTCGCTCCGGCGTATGTTCACGTCGATCGGTCGCTCAGCGCTCCGCCCTCGACAGCGCGCTCAACCTCGATCTCGCTCCACGCGCTCGTGTCAGCGCGCAGCTCCTCGTAGCGGGTCGACAGCTGATCGAAGAACACGCGACGCTCAAGCGCATCGGCTGCCTCATCGACCAGCTGCGTCATCGGACGGCCGGTCGCCGCCGCGAGCTGGGCGAATCGGTCTCGGGTCCGCTCGTTCACTCTGATCGTGGTACTCACTTCACCACGAGTCTACTATATAGGCGCCTATTTCGTCTACTATCCGTCCATGCCTCCTATGGACCAACACCGCTGACGCTCGGCGCGATCCGCCTCGCGACCGCGCGTGAGTTGTGTGCGCTCAGCTGTCCCACTTTCGATGGTTTTCAGGCAATCGAGCGCTCCGCCGATGACGGCCAGTCCTAAATACGAGCCATGCGATGTAGTCGTTGACGCACCGGAGTGAAGACGCCGTAGGAAAGAAAGATCACCAGCGTTTCACCCCTTTCGTTGAAGTGTCTTCTCTTTGCTCAGAGACGCATCTACCCCGGCTACCTGGGCCTTCAATCATTCCTCACCCGGACTAGCTCAGATGCCATGCGGCTAGCGCGATGAGCCACACGAGGGGCTATCGAAAGCCGCAGGAACGGGAGGAAAGTGAGCACGAGGAAAAGAGCACCGGCCAGCTCTGCTTAGGCGTGCTCACTGCCGGGTAGCTTGGGGCCATGAGCCGCGAGGTGATACTGCTGAGTCTCGGCGACCAAAGGAGAGCGCAGCAGATCTTCGAGTCTTTCGCGGAGAGGACGGGACTCGTCATAGAGCCCATCGCGGGCGGGGTGCGTTGTCTGTTGCCCGGGGTCGACCGTGAGATCAAGGTGGTCGAGACGCTCACTGACATCGACGCCACCTGGGCGCGTCACGTAGCTCTCCGCCAACCCTGACTACCTAAAAGGAGGATCGGATCATGAAATGGACCAGGAGCAGGCAAACCACAACTGTGGGCGGGGATGTTCCGCCTCAGTCGACCACAGGAAATCGCCCAGCGGCGCTCGAGTCAGCGCAGGCTCCGGTTACTTCCAGCAATCCCCCAGCGCGACGAACCGATCGGGTGGTCGATCCTTCTGATGAGCGGAGGGGCACTTCGCGACGCCGAAGAGCAGGTTTCCGGGACAGAGCGCGGGACGCCAACGCCGCAGCTGTGGGTACGCTCGGATCTGGGGTGCTGCTTCTCGCGCGGCTCGTCATGACCGTAGCTGCGTTGATTGCCCTACTGATCGGACTGGCGATCGTGCTCCGCGACGTGGATGGGAATGCACGCAACACGATCGTCAAAGGGGTTCACGATGGCGCCAACTTCTTTGCCGGCGCATTCACTGGCCTGATCACCTTCAACGGTCATCCAAAGCGAGCGATCACCGTCGACTGGGGAATCGCGCTAGTCGTATACCTAATCGTGGGAGCGTTGCTCGCGACGGCGATCCGCAACATCGGCCGGGGCGGCGTGCGCTTCGAGCAGAGCCATCGGGCCGTCTAGAGTGAACGGCCCCAAATCTCCTTCCCCGCGAGCTATGGACCTGGAAAGTCGACGTGCAAGTCCCCGACCTATCCACAATCGAGAAGCTCGCCGCCGCCCGACTCGATCCGCCAATCCCTGGCCGCGAGCACTGCCCACCTACCAGAGCGTCGGCGAGCAACTGGCAAAAGAAGGCTGGGCTGGACTGCTTGCGCCGAGCGCGGCACGAGCAGACGGCAAGATCCTCTGCCTCTTCCGCCACCAACACAACGTCAAAGGCGCCGAGCCACTCCCTCCCCCAAGCCACACCGCTCAACAGCGAGTCGGTGGCGGGTATTGCCTGAAGCCACCCGCACGGTTGCGGCTGATGAACTGCCCGTCCCATTCCCTCAATGGGTGAGCCTCCGTGCACGCCAGCTGGGCGCAGATCCGCCGCGTGAGTACATATACGACCGCGGGCTCTCAGCCCATAGGAACAGCTGACAACCTGCCCAGCCAGCGTTCTCCCAGAGCCCCCGTCCCGGAACCCCGCCAACCTACGACAGCAGCACTAGGGCCTCTCGGCATCCACGATCGGGTGGATCTCGCGGGCGTTTGGGAGTGTCCGATCAACTGTGTAGGCATGAGTCAAAAGGAGGCTCATGTCTACAGCAACGCAGGTTGATACGCAGGACCAGGGTTCCGCTGGTGTTTCGCGGAGCGAGCCCGGAGGGCGAGCGCAGCGGAATGCCAGCGGGCGTGATCCTGGTAGACCTCCCGGGGTGGGAGATCTACCGGACCGGGTGAGGGAGCTTCTCCCGGATGGGGTCGTCGACGAGCTGCTCGCCGGCGCCCAGGGCGAGGAGGAGATCGTCGGGCCGGGCGGGCTTCTGTCGCAGCTGACGAAGCGGCTGGTGGAGCGTGCGATGGAGGTCGAGCTGACCGACCATCTGGGCTATGAGCCGCATCTGGAGCCGCCCGGCGGCACGGGGAACGCTCGCAACGGGAGCACCCCGAAGACGCTGCTCACTGAGCAAGGGGAGGTGCGGATCGACGCGCCCAGGGACCGCGCCGGCACGTTTGAGCCGCAGATCGTCCGAAAGCGCCAGCGGCGCTTTGAGGGGTTTGACGAGAAGATCCTCGCGCTCTACAGCCGTGGCCTCTCGACCAGGGATATCGAAGCGCACCTCGCCGAGATCTACGGCGTGAAAGTCGGCCGTGATCTGATCAGCCGTGTCACCGACGCGGTCATGGACGACGCCAGGGCGTGGCAGACCAGGCCATTGGATGATGTCTACCCCGTCGTGTTCCTCGACTGCATGGTGCTGAAGATCCGTGATGGCGGCAGCGTGCAGCGCAAGGCGTGTTATCTGGCGTTGGCGATCAACCTGGACGGTGAGCGCGAAGTGCTCGGCATGTGGTTTCAGGCGAACGAGGGCGCGAAGTTCTGGATGCAAGTCCTGACCGATCTGAAGCAGCGCGGCGTGCAGGACATCCTGATCGCGTGCGTCGACGGACTGAAGGGGTTCCCCGAGGCGATCGAGGCGACGTTTCCCGCCACGACGGTGCAGACCTGCATCGTGCACCTGATCCGTCACAGCCTGAAATACGTGCCCCGCAAGCAATACGCCCAGGTCACCAAGGACCTCAGACCGATCTACACCGCCGTCAACGCCGACCACGCGCTACTGCAGCTCGAGGCGTTCGAGGAGAAGTGGGGGCAACAGCTGCCCGTGATCGGCCAAGCCTGGCGCTCGGCCTGGGAGCACGTCACCCCGTTCATGGCGTTCGAGCCCGAAGTGCGCAGGGTGATCTACACCACGAACGCCATCGAGGCGCTCAACCGGCAACTACGAAAGGCAATCAAGACCAAGGGACACTTCCCGACCGAGGACGCCGCCCGCAAGCTGATCTACCTAGCGATCGGAAACGCAGTCCCGCAATGGACCAGCACCCGCGGCTGGACAAAGGCAATGCTCGCGTTCAAGATCCACTTCGGAAACCGACTACCAGACTGAAACCACCAAACCACCGCCTACACAGTTAAAAGGACACCCTCGGGCGTTTGATCTGAAGCCTCACCCAGACTGACACGTTTCAAGCTCTCCAACGATCCGCTGTTCGTGGAGAAGGTTCATGACATCTGCGGCCCCGCCCGAGGCCGCGGTGATGTCGAGTGTGTCCGGAGACTGTCGTTCACGGTCGGCTAGACCTTCCGGGTATGTCCTTCTCGCTTTCGTGACCCAGCCCATCATCGCCTCCAGCACCCGTGGCGCCGATTAGCCCAACGTCAGGATATTCTCCGAGTTGCCAGCAGCTATTTTCCGAGTTAGCAGAGGTTATTTTCCGAGTTGCCAAAGCAAGAAGCACACTGGGCGGGCCCGGGAACTTCTGACGGAAGCTCCGTGCTGAGTTTCATCAGGTGAGCTCGAGTTTTAGTAGGCGTAGGGCTTCGAGCAGGTCTGGGTCATCGGGTTGGATCTCTTGTGAGATCGTTTGTTGTAGGCCGACTGCGGTGCTGAGTGGTGGCTCGAAGATTGCCCAGTTGATGAACTGATCGCCCAGCCGGGAGCGGTAGCAGATGCCGGCATAGTCGCTGTTGTCCTCTTTCCACTCGTAGATTAGGCGCGAGACCTCCTGGGTGAATCGCCGTGGCGCATGGAGTCTGATCGTAGCGGCGTCGATGTCGCTTAGACCATGGTGGATGGCTCGCGCTGCAAGATGGATGCGGAGCGTCGCGAGCGAGCTGGCGTCGCCGACATCCACGAAGTTGCCTGCCGGGGTCGCTTCTCCAATGCGTCGTCCTTGTAGCCAACGAAGCGGCAGGACGCCGGGTGATGGGGCGTCATCGTCTCCTTCGATCGTCTCCAAGCCGGCTACGACTGGCAGGTCTGGACGGAAGCGGGCGAGCGTCTCGACGAAAGCGCCCACTCGCTGTGTCGACGCGTAGAGCATGCGGTAGCTGCCCAGAGGATCATCCCAGCGGTTGCCGAACGTTCCGTCCAACCCGGCGTAAGCCCAGTCAGGCCATTCCCACGGATCGGGTGCCCGTGCGAGACGGAAGAGCGGGCCGTCCGGCTGGACAGCTGTGAAGTTGCTCATCCTCCGACGAGAAACGCCCGCTCGGCAGCGATGATCTCAGGGCCGACCTCATCGATGTCACCCTCGCGCAGCAGCCGTGCGGGCGACTGATCGTTGAGCTGAGGGTTGAGACCCTGAAACCAAGCGCGTGTCACGTCTGGGCCGTCCACGTCGGCGACCGTTTGCGCGATCTGCAGGGCGAGACGCAGACGTCGCTGTGTCAGCTCGCTCGGGCTGCGTATGCCCGCTGCCCACTCGTTCACGGCCCGGGTCTCCTTGACCGCGCCTATGTAGGCGCAGAGCCGGGCGCCGAGGATCAAGCGTAGTGAGTCGACAACCTCGGGCAAACTCGCGCGTACCGCGTGCGCATGTGCCGCGTAATCGGGACGGGCAGACGAACTCACAGCCATAGCCCCGAAGTGTATCACAGGCCTAAACGGGATTAGATCACAGCTAAAATCACATCAGATCATCGTGTTGTCCTCGCGAATGGTGGAATCGAGGCTCGCATCGATCCGCTGCTCCAACGCGGCGTTATAGAGGTCACGCGTAACATCGAGGTAGCGCCCGAGCGCTAGAGCCTGGGCGACGGTCGGCTTCAGCTTGTAAACGAACGAGCGCCGCATAACTCACCGTCCGACCTGCGCCGCGACGTAGCGCTCCACCATCGCCTGGGACACGCTGCCGACGGTCGAGCAGAAATACGAGCGCGTCCACAACGACGGCATCCTCAGCAACACCAGATAGCGCTCGCGCAACAGCCGGCTCGTGCGCCCCTTCACCGCCCACCCGATCTCGTGCGCCGCCGTCGAGGGGCCGGCACGAACGAACAAGTGCACATGGTCGGGGGCTAACATCAAGCGCTATGAGCACGAGGGCGATTTACATCGATACTCAACGAAGTGGTCGAGGTCTGGCGCCCAGTCGAAGCTCAGGTTGAATCGGAGGATGTCTTCCGTCTTCCTGCACAGGGACCCTCTGACGAGGCATGGCGTTTTCCGCCAGGCAGCCGCGTGCGCTGCGAGTGGCGCCAACTCCCAGATGGAGCCTCACGTGTTGCGGTCGAGCTCGCTGCCTGACACCGACGTCGGGGCAGTTCTCGATGCACTTGGTAGGACAGCTCTCAAACCCCTCTGCTCCCTTGGCGGCTGTGCTCGAGGCAGCGGGAGGCGCGCTGCGACGACCTGCGGGGTTGCAGAGGCCGATCGTCGTGAAGCCAGCGTCGCGTCGGCTGGGCAACGGTGTGGTGCAGCGGGCCGTCGTCGAGGTGTTGGCGGCTGCCAGTGGCCCGATGCGTGGTGCAGACGTGTATCGGGCGGTCGAGCGTCTGCTCGCGCATCCTGTCTCCAAGAACTCTGTGAGCTGGTCCCTGGTGACTGATGCTCGGAGCAAAGAGCCCCGATTCGAGCGCACTACGAGGGGCCATTACCAGCTCAGACGATAGTCTCGTCGATCTCGCTGTCCGGTGTGCCAGGCGCTACTGTGTGCTGATGTTGCCTTCGATCGACTTCACGATCGCTTTCGAGGAGCCCGACGAGGAAGGCTGGGTCGTCGCGCGTGTGCTGGAGGTCCCGGGAGCTCTCAGCCAGGGCCGCACGCGAGAGGAGGCGCGGGAGAACGTGCTCGATGCGCTGCGCACAGTGCTCACGCCGGACGTTGATCTCTCAGGGCAACGCTCGGGCGAGGACCTGGAGCATCTTCAGTTCGTCGCTGCGGCGTGAAGCGGCGCGATCTGGAACGTCACCTACGTGAGAATGGCTGCCGTGAGGTAGGCGGCTAAAAGCATGCCAAGTGGCGGGGCCGAACGGCGAGGTCTCGGCCCTCCCGCGGCACAAGCAGATCGGGCCGGGGCTGACGCGAGCAACATGCGAGCAGCTCGGAGTTGCGGTGCCGCCGAACCCGCGTTGACGGCTGCTGGGCGGGCAAAGCGTATTGCTCCTCGCGAACCCGGGACCGTATGGTGGAAGAGCTGCTGCCGCATCCGGTGGATCGGCGGCTGCGACAGAAATTGCTCCGGTGAATCTCATAGGGCGTAGCATGATTTGTAGTACACTCTTCTAATGGCACGTGCACTGCATGTCAGGCTGGACACCGAGTCTGAGGTGGCGCTCGGTACGTTGCGCGCCGAGGGTATGAATGACTCCCAGGCCGTTCGCTTGGCGTTGGTCGAGGCACGCTCTCGTCGTCGTCAACGAGCGGCACTCCGCGAGGAGGCTTCGCGATTGGGCAGCGACCCCGCCGACCGGCGCGAGCTTGCGGCGCTCGCCTCTGACCTCGATGGGCTTACGCCGGTCTGGCCCGAGGAGTAATGGTCCGCGGCGAAGTAGTCCGCGTCGCGGCTCCCAAACGCACACGAGGACACGAGCAACAAGGCTCACGTCCGGCGGTGATCGTTCAGAGCGACGATCTTCTTGCGCTCAGCACGGTACTCGTGGCTCCTACCTCACGCTCTGCGGCCCCTGCGACTTTTCGTCCCGTGATCGATCTCTCAGGAACAACCACGCGCGTCCTCATTGACCAGGTTCGTGCATTGGACGCGCAGTCGATTACCGCCAGCCTTGGCCGTCTCAGCAGCGACGAGCTTCAGACCCTTGATGATGCGCTGACCGTTGTCTTTGGGCTACGCCTCTGACCTGATCTTTGTACGAACGCGCCAGCCGGGACGCCGATCAAACCGTCGAGCCCAGGTTGAAGCATTGGTGGGGCTGCTGCTTCAGCCTGGAGGACGGCGGCAGCGACGAGGGATTCTGAAGCTGCTCGAGGGGCCGGTCAGTCGTGGATCAGTCGATGGATCCGGGAGGGGCGATCCAGATACTCTCGATCCCGAGTGAGCGACAGAGGGGGTCGAAATGGTGGTCGTAGTGGAGTACTCCGGCGCCGCGCCCAGCTGCGGCTGCGGCGATGAGGTAGTCGGCGGCGGGAATGCGCCGCTCGCCGCGCAGCTCTCGTGAGGCGCCAAGGGCCGCTGCCCCGGCACTGTGTGTGACAGGGGCCGCCGGTAGCGCCATGAGGGTTCGATCGAGGTTGGCGAACTTCTGCTCGTCACGGGCGCTTGCGAGCAGCTCCAGCGCGACCACGGGGCACACGGCGAGCAGGTCTGCTTCTGTTGTGGCGATCCAGCGGGGAAGGACCGCTTGAGCTCGCTGGCGGTTCCAGGCCGAGGTGTCGAATACGAGAAGTCCGCCTGAGCCGTAGGGCTCAGCGGGAGGCATGAAGCTGCTCCGAGACGGCGAAGTCGTAGCCGTCGTCCTCGCCCCCCGCGATCCGCAGCAGGTGCTTTTGAGCGTCCCGCGCGTCGGCTCGCTCCGCGCGGATTGCCTCGGCACCACGCAGGGCGAGATCCCGGACGGCGCGTGAGCGCGGCTCCGTGCCTCCGAACTCCGCTACCGCAGCGGCCAGCTCTGCGTCGAGCGTGACCTGGATACGGGCTGTAGAAGTCATATGCGGAGTGTACCAAGTAGCTGGTACACCCTCGGTCACGGATACGCCCGAGTTAACTCGAACCACCACTGACCGTGAAGCCCACAAGGCCCTCGACCCTATTCGCCTGTGAAATATGGGTTCTCGAGCGTCAGAGTCGTCCGTTTGGTCCCGGTTTGCGGACACATCGTGGGTATCGAACGGAATGACTTGTGCCAGAGATGTGCCACGGGCGTGGCCGCCAGAAGACGGGCTGTGACGGTGTCGGAGGCGACAGGAGCTGTCGCTACTGTCCTGGCCTGTGCCGACAGATCCCATCTCCGTTCGCTGGACGTTGCACGCACTCGACAAGGCGCAGCAACTCGGTTTTGTGCGCCGTTATGTAGAGACGACGTTGCTTGAGGGCCATCGCGAGCGGAAGCGCAACAAGGGCGAGGCACGTTGGCGCGTCGCCGCCGGTCATCTCATGATTGCCTACGAGCATCCGGATGGCGAGGATCCTCTCGTCGCCCGAATTGTAACCGTATGGCGACGACGCTAGCCTGTTGTCATGAGAATTGACGGGCACTACGACGCCGAGGCAGACATCGCGTGGGTTCGCTTCGAGAGCTACGACCCGCACACCGCTGTCGCCGAGGAGACCGACGCGGGCCTACGGGAACTCGATCCGAGCACCGGGGAGATCGTGGGGCTGGAGTTCTGGGACGCGAGCAGCAAGCTGCCTGCTGATTTCCTTCGGATGCTCCCGCCGCCGCAGGTCGAGATCGCGGCTTAGTCTCACGCCCGAAGCCTTAGAGGTTGTTTCATAATGAGTTGAGTCTGCGCCAGCAGATGATGGCGCAGGCGAGGTGCATGAAGGCTTCGTGCATGGTGGGGTCCCGCTCATAGCGGGTGCGTAGCCGTCGGAACTGGTGCAGCCAGCTGAAGCTGCGCTCGATTACCCAGCGGTAGACGCCGAGCCCTGACCCGTGCTCGGTCTTGCGTCGAGCGATCTGTGGCTTGATCCCACGTCGCCACAGCTCGCGGCGATGGTGGTCGCTGTCATAGCCACGGTCAGCGATCAGCTGTCTGGGGCGATGGCGTGGGCGCCCCCGGCTGCCGTGCACAGGTTTGATCGTGTCGAGCAACGCCAACAGCTGGGTGATGTCGTTGCGGTTCCCGGCGGTCAGCGTGAACGCGAGCGGTAGCCCCGAGGCGTCGGTCAGCAGGTGGTGCTTTGAGCCCGTGCGCCCACGATCGACTGGGGATGGCCCCGTCTGGAGCCCCCCAAAAGCGCCCGGATATGGCTCGAGTCGACGACCGCGCGTGACCAGTCAAGCTCACCGGCGACGTGCAGCCGCTGTAGAAGCTCGTGGTGCAAGCGCTCCCACACCCCGGCCTGCTGCCATTCGCGCAGCCGCCGCCAACAAGTCACGCCCGACCCGTCTGTCGGCTGCTGCGCCGACAGGAGCCTCAAGCCGGAGCTTGTTTCATCCGATCAGGTATGTAATAATGTAAGCAAGCAATCGGACGGAATGGCAATCGTGGCTGAGCGCACCACCAAGAGCATCCGTATCACCGAGGACGCCCAGCGTCTCCTACGGCTCGTGGCTGCTTTCGAGGATCGCACCGAGGGCGTGATCGTTGAGGACGCCCTTGCCGCCTATCTGCAGATCCGCTCCCTCGGCTACGAGAGCGTGCTGGGAGAGGCACGCGAGCTAGCGCACACCACACCCGAGGACGTCGGCGACACCGTCGCCAGGCTCACCAGCGCGATCGAGAACGCACTCGCAAGCGGCCACTACGCGCCTAAACCAGGTGGCGCGAAGAAGCGCCTGCGCGAGCGTGCAAAGCAGCGCGCCGCCTAGCAACCCGAGGCCAGCGCGACCACCACGCTCCGTATCTTCTCGGTGTGCTCGAACGTTGTTGACCAGCCGCTGCTGGCGCGAGGACGCTCCAGTGCTCACGACGGCTCGGGGCGCGATCATCAAGTTCCTCGAACAACAGGATCAGCCCGCCTCCGGGATCGAGCCGTTTGCGGCCGCCAGCAGAGCAGACACCTTCACCTATCACTTCGGTAGAGGTCGCGGTGTTCGCTGGCATGACAAGCCACGCGGTCTGCTCTGGCTATGTGCGTTCGACGACGCGCACGATCGCGGCTACGAGCACGCCGAGCGTCTGCAGCAATCCGATGCGCTCTACCCCGACATCGAGCAGTACACCTCCTCGCCCGCGAGCGCGCTGCTGCCATGGGGCACGCACGCCGACGAGGACGCGCACGAGTGGGCGCAAGCGATCTACGGCGCTCTGGAAACGTGGGAGCTTGGCCGTGAGCAACTCGCCGCCTGTCAGACGGTCAGCTACCCCTCTGCCCTGTATCTCTCGAGCTGTCCAAGGACGAGGACGACATCTGGACACTCGTGATCCGCAGACGCCTCGCCTACCTCCACAACGGCGCCGAACAACGCGAACGTTGGCTGACCAACGGCGAGATACACGCGCTCTTCCGGCACCTCGCCGGCCAACCCGATGAAGGCAACTACGAGTTCGAGAACCCATCACACCCGCAAGCATTCCTCTTCACACAGGTCCACTTCCTCAGCGGAACCATCCCACCCCCGCCTGGCTAAGGCAAGTCTGCGACGCCGCAACCAAAGGCGCTCTGCCTGCACTGGTGACGGGCTGATGGCACACGCGTGGACTCTCATCGCAATCTTTCACGACACCGAGTAGTCAGCCCGGAAAGTGCGATCGGGGCCACCGGCGCCAGGCCCGACGCCCCGCCGAGTCTAGATAATCAGTGGCTGGTGTCTTACGACAGGGACAGGCGCTAAGATAACGTTCATGCTGCCTCCTCGTCAGCCGCCACCGCGCCGGTCGGGTTCTGAGCGCCAGATTCGCGAGGGGGCGCAGGGTCCTCTGAGGAACCCGCCTGCGACACCCCCTGGTGCAGGGACTGGGAACCCACAGCAGTCGGCGACACCGCTTCGTCCGTCGCCACCTTCACCCCCTTCGGGTGGGCAGGGCGCCAACCCACAGCAAGGCGTCGACAGCTCAGGATAGGCCGGAACTGCTCAGAGTTCGAGTCAGACTTTTGCAAGTTCTCTCGACTTTCAGCCAGGGGAAACATTACCTCGATCTGGTTAGCCGATAGCCACATCCCCGCCAAGTGATCAATTCGCTCAAGCGGTAGACCAGCTGCATCTACCGACCAGACCTCATCAAAGAAGACGTCATGCGGAGCTGGACTCTGAGCATGGCGTGCTTTTTCACCATACCTGCCGATGAACATGACAGGGGCATTAGGGGTAGAAGCCACCAAGCGGATAAGTACCCAGGCACCGCTATCTAGAGTCTGAAAGACATAGTCCCACGCCTCACGAGCGTCACGGCCACCGAGCGCATAGTGGATGCGCCTGAGATCCCGACCACCAGTCTCAGCACGAACGAGAATCGCATTGATCGAGAACCCGAGCAGTGCTGGAGATACGACGAGAACCATAACCACCCATACGGCTACCTCCCCGTAGTGTCCTCGCCAGTGCGGACCGGTGAGATCCTCTGCCAGACGCCACGTATCCCAGCTCCATACAAGCTGGATGATCACTGTGTAGAACAGGGCGCGTTGGGTAATGATCTGGCCGTCTGCTCGAGCTGAAGGCCGACGCCGTACTGTGAGCTCTTGAGTCACGAAGCCCGGCAGGATGAAAACTGCAGCCAAAACGATGCCGATTAGCGTGTCCACGCTGCCAGCGTAGTGGCCGATACGGCGGTAAGCGTGCTGGCGACCGAGGCCAAGGTGACCTCGGATGCGTTGCCGCAACATCCGATACTCGCTCCGGATCAGGGCTACCCGTGCGTGTTCTCCTCTTGTTCGCGTTCACGCCGCAATTGATCCATCAGCTGCAAGCCCGGATCCCGTGGTTCGGATGCACCTGCATGCGCCTGGTAGGACAGATCTCAAACCCTTCCTCAAGCCTGCAAGCGGTGTTTGATGTGGTGTCCGGCGACTCGAGGGCGGCGCAATGGGCGCTACTAGGTCTCGTGATTCGTTGCGGGCATTCCAGCTAGCGTGGATCACTCCGGTAGACGACAGAACGGTGACGGATCGCGGCGGCGCGAACGGTCTGGCCGTTATCTGAGAGCTGATAGATGATCCGATAGGACCCGACCTCAGCGAGTACAGTCCATGCGGCAGGCCTTGAAGCGGATACCCTGAGTGGGGTTCACGCCGGAGCAGTGAAAGTGCTTGCTCGACAGCGTCGATTAGGGGCCATCCGAGTGCGAGGAGCTCAGCGCGAGCGCGTCGCGCGAGAACCAGTCGAGCCACTGATCATCTCGTGGATCGTCTCTCGGCGAGCTCACGGCGCAGATCGTCGAGCTGTGGCAAGCGACACTCTCAACAGGATGCACGCCGACTGCTCGTATTCGTCGAAGAAGAGCTCGTCCACACCCGCCGAGGCGTGCGCTCTGCCCGCATCGGAGATAATCCCCAAGGTGCGTCGGATCATCCCTGCCACGCTTGCGTTCGCCGTAACCGGCGCTCTCGCCGCTGGATGTGGAAATGGCGGCGGTGCGTCAGCAAACAGCGCCCTCTTCCGCGCGGGTAGTCCGTTCACGAAGGCGCAAGCGATCGCCTATGCCAACGCGGTCAACGTGCGCGCCACCGACGTTCCGAGACTACAAGCAGCTCCTTACAAGCCCAGAGCCGAAACCGCCGCTGGGCCGTTTGGAGCCGCGATAGATGAGTGCGAGAGTGCGGCAGTTCGCGCTGGGGTGGTCTTGGGGATCAGCTCACAGCGCTTCGTCCACCTCAGCTTGCCGCTACAGAGCGTGGGATCTGGGGTCTACTACTTCAAGGGCGCCGCTCTCGCACGCGAGTACCTTGCCGCGGCGGACAGCCCTCGGTTTGCCGCCTGCGTCAAGACCATTGCCTCCAACGAACCCAGGACGATAACCCGCGAAGGTTCGAAGGTCGCGCAACCGATGTTCAGTGACCCCCGTCTTTCGAGGCTCCCGGTGTCCTTGCCCGGCGTCCAGGCATACGGGCTGCGCCTGGCGACCCATTCGCCCCTGAGTGCTCCCGGCGGTACCGAGGCATACACGGACTTCCTGAGCTTCGTCAAGGGCGACGCCGTGATCACGCTCACCGCCATCGGCAAAACTCACCCGTTCCCCGCGGCGACCGAGCGACGGACGCTCGCACGGCTATACCGCCGGGCACAGGCGCACTCGCTTTAGCCGTCAACCAACCAACGGCCGCGCGGGACGGAGACAAAGAACCAAGCCAATCGAGCTGCCTACTCACAGGGCCGCTCGGCCTTGGTGCTGGAGCGAAGCGGTCAAGAGACCTTGGTGTGGTGAGGTTTCTTCAGGGCAGAAGGGCGCGTGTTCTTCTTCTTGGCCATCGCCATGTCCGTTATCGCTGCGCGCGGTTGGTGCGGCTTGTGACTAGCGCGGTGAGCTCCGAGCGGTTGCGCACATCGAGCTTGGCGTAGATGTGCGAGAGGTGGATCTTGACCGTGCCGCGGGAGATGAACATCTGCTGGCCGATCTCTGGATTGGTGAGGCCTTCGGCGGCGCGCTGGACGACCTGCAACTCGGTGGGCGTCAGCGACTCCCAGCCACCCGCGGGTCGTTTGCGTGTGCCTCGCGCGCGTCGCAACCAGCCGATGGCCTCCTCGGTGCTCATCGCTTCGCCCTGCGCCACGCTTTCGGCGAGCGCCTGCCCGCCCAGCTCGTCTGCCAAGCGCTCCTTCAGCGCGTCGACGGCTGCCTGCTCGTATGCCCAGCGAACGCGTCCAAGCTGCTTGCGTGCGCGCTCAGCGGCGCCGAAGATCCGCGCGGCCTCCGCGAAGCTCTCGAGTGCCGCCGCGGTCGCGGCCAGGATGTCCAGTGCACAGAAGACGTAGGGGGCAAGGTCGTGCTCGGTGGTGGTGGCCAGTGCCTTGTGCGCGAACGCCTCGGCGTCGGTCGCCTCGCCACGAGCGAGCGCCACCACGGCTAGCAGACGGTTAGCGATGGCGCTAAACATTGGGTTCTCGAGCGAACCGTCGAGGATCTCAGCGACCGCTCGCGCGTGCTCGGCGGCGCTGTCGAATAGCCCGAGGCCGATCTCGACGCGGGCGAGTAGCGAGAGATCGAAGGCCATTTCGCTGGGTCCACCGGCCGCACCCTGATTCAAGCTCTCGCTCACCAAGGCACGTGCCTGCTCGAGCTGGCCAGAGCTCGCCTGGGCGTAGGCGATAGCCAGGTGCAGTGGAGAGAACGCGAGGCCCGCGGCGTCAGCGACCGAGCGCTCCAGCACGGGATCGAGGTCGGCCAGCGCGGCGAGGCCGTCGCCTCGCTCGGCGCGCAGGATGCCCCGGTAGGCGTGGGCATAGCCGGCGCTCACGGGCTCACCCACCTCGTCTGCCAGAGTGATTGCGCGCTCGTAGAGCTCGAGTGCCTCCTCGTCGGCACCCTGGAAGAGGTGACACACGAAACCGACGCCGACCCAGTGCCAGGCGGCGAACTCTGCGTAGCCGGTGCGCTGGATGATCTCCAGTGCCTCCTCGAAGACGCTCACGGCACGCGGATCGCCCTGCATGACAAGCGCAAAGCCAAGGATCTGTGTGGCGTCGACAAAGCACCACTCGTCGCCGCTCGCGCGCGCCAGCTCACGCGCTTGCTCGAGTCCCTCGCGAGCGCCCGCCGGATCGGGGTAAATCTGCATCGTTCCCAGCACGTCCAGAGCACGTGCCGCGGTCGAGGTCTCCTTCAGCGACCGCGCCATCGCAAGCGCCTCTAGCTCGCTGGCGGCCGCCTCGTCGAAGCGGCGGCTGTAGGTCAACAGATAGCCGCGTGCCCACAGAACGCGAGCGCGAAGCGCCGAGGGCTCCGTTGCGGTGGCTCCAAGCGCACGCAGGTAGGCATCGTCGGCGAGGGAAAAGCGTCCGCGCAGCTTCCACCAGATCGTCAGCGCGACGCACAAGCGCAGCGCGCGCTCCCCGTCGGTGTCGGCGGCGTGCTCGAGCGCGGCGGCGAGGTTCGCTGCCTCCACGTCGAGCAGGTCAAGCCATTCGCTCTGGTTTGCGCTCACTAGGTGTGGCGCGATCCGCTCCGCCAGCGCCAGGTAAACATCGCGGTGGCGCTCGCGCAGGGCGGCAACCTCGCCGGCCTGTGTCAGGCGATCGAGCGCGTATTGGCGAACCGTCTCGAGCAGCCGATAGCGCACGCTCGCGCCCTGCTCCTCGACGACGACGAGTGACTTCTCCACGAGCGAGCTCAAAAGATCGAGAATCGCAAGACCCTCCAGCTGCTCACCGGCGCAGACTTCCTCGACGGCGTCGAGCGCCCAACCCCCGGCAAACACAGCCATGCGCCTGAACAGCACCCGCTCGTCGTCGTCGAGCAGCTCGTGGCTCCAGTCGACCGACGCGCGCAGCGTCTGCTGGCGTGGCATCGCCGATCTCGCTCCGCCCGTCAGCAGGCGGAAGCGGTCACCCAACCCGGAGGCGATGCGCTCGACGCCGAGGACCCGCACGCGCGCCGCGGCCAGCTCGATCGCTAGGGGGATGCCGTCGAGGTCGTGGCAGATCTGGGCGATCGCCGGCGCGTTGGTGGCATCGACGGTGAAGTTCGGGCGCACCTTCATCGCACGCTCGATGAACAGCCGCACCGCGTCGGACTGGGCGACGGCGTCCACCGGCTCGGTCTGATGCTCGGAGGGCAAAGAGAGCGAGGGCACACGCCAGTCGGTCTCACCGGCCACGCCAAGCGGCGCGCGGCTAGTCGCCAACACGTTCACGCCACGGCAGCCGTGCAGCAGAGCCTCCGTCACGCTGGCGCAGGCCTCCAGCAGATGCTCACAGTTGTCCAGCACGATCAGCGCCCGGTTCTCGCCAAGCTTGGCGAGAGACGCCTCCAGGGAGGACTGGCCGGGGAGCGGCTTGACCCCAAGCGCTTCGCTGAGCGTCGGGGCGACCGCGTCGGGGTCGGCTAGCGGTGCCAGCTCAACCCACCAGGCGCCGCCGGGGAAACGGTCCAGAACATCGGCTGCGGCCTGCGCCGCGAGCCGCGTCTTGCCGCAACCGCCTGCGCCCGTCAACGTCAGCAGCCGTGTGGCGCCCAGCGCGTCCGCGATGTCGCTCAGCTCACGCTGGCGCCCCACGAAGCTCGTCAGCTGCTCTGGGAGATTGTTCGGCAGTGCGTCGAGCGAGCGCAACGGCTCGGCGCTTTGCGGCAGCTCGGGGTGGCTGAGCGCGAACACGTGCTCCGGGCGCCCGAGATCACGCAACCGATGTGTTCCCTGATCCACGAGCGCCACCTCGGCAGGTAGCCGCTCAACCACCAGGTCATACACCGCGCGCGAGAGCAATGTCTGACCGCCGTTCGCGATTGCTCGCAACCGAGCGCAGCGACTCAACGCAACACCGAAGTAGTTGCCCTCATCGCGCAGTTGCGCCTCCGCGGTGTGCAAGGCGATCCGCACGCGCAGGCGCAGACCGTCAGGCCACGCCTGGGCGTGCAGGGCCCGCTGGGCCTCGAGCGCCGCCGCCACCGCGTCGGAGGCGCGCGAGAATGCCGCCACGATGCTGTCACCCTCGCCCTGCTCGACCGGGCGCACGCCGCCATGGCGGCCCACCGCTTCACACAACAGCGCGTAATGCGCGGGCACAGCCCGCGCCATCCCGTCGGGATCAGACTCCCACAGCCGTGTCGATCCTTCGATGTCGCTCAGCAGGAACGTGACGGTGCCCGCCGGCAACGCGAACGGCGCTTCACTCGCCTCGGCGATTCCGTGCAACCCATCCCTCCACACAATCGGCCGGCCCAACGCCAGATCCTCCGTGGATCCTCTCATGTCACAG
>DATBPE010000228.1:0-17239 GCA_036561505.1 Solirubrobacteraceae bacterium | reverse complement strand
GCTCATGTTTTCATCTTACTAAACGGACTGCGGTCCGATCGTGTGCTATGCTTTCTCCAGAAAGCGGACTACGGTCCGCAAAGGACAAGATAGAGGAGAAACAAATGAGCACCGCAACCACGACACAGCTGGTCCCGGCGGGGACCTGGAGCATCGACAAGATCCACTCCACCGTCGGCTTCTCGGTCAAGCACATGGTTGTCGCGACCTTCCGTGGGCGCTTTGAGGACTACGACGGCGTGCTCCTCGCCGAGGAGGACGGCAGCCCTCGTCTACAGGGATCGGTCCGCGTGGACTCGATAGTGGTCAAGGACGAGAACCTGGCCGCGCACCTGAAGGCTCCGGACTTCTTCGACAGCGAGCGTTACCCCGAGATCCGCTTCCTCTCCACTGAGATTCGCGCCAGCGAGAGCGGCGAGCTGGAGGTCACCGGAGAGCTGACGATCAAGGGACACACCAATAGCGTCACCGCTCGCGGAACCGTCGCCGGGCCCCATGTCGACCTGGCCGGCAACGACAAGCTCGGAGTCGAGCTGGAGGCAGTGATCGACCGGCGTGAGTACGACATCCAGTTCAACGCGGCGCTGCCCAAGGGTGGGCTCGCCGTCGACAACCTCGTCAAGCTCGAGGTGGCGCTAGAGCTCGTGAAGGAGGCCTAGGGCGATGCGGATCCTTGGACTGTCAGGCAGCCTGCGGCGGGACTCGCACAACACGCGGCTGCTGCGGGCGGCTGGAACCCTGCTGCCCGAGGACGCCGAGCTGGTGCTGTTCGATGAGCTCGGCGCGATCCCGCCCTTCAACGAGGACCAGGAGGAAAGCCAGCCGTTCGCGGTCGTGGCTTTGAAGGCGGCGATCGGGAGGGCCGATGGGCTTTTGATCGCCACCCCCGAGTACAACTCCTCGATCCCCGGTGTGCTCAAGAACGCGATCGATTGGGCCTCACGTCCGATTGCCGACACGCCGCTGATGGGCAAGCCGGCCGCCGTGATCGGCGCGAGCACGAGCCTGTTCGGCGCCGTGTGGGCGCAGGCGGAGACACGCAAGGTGCTCTCGGCGATCGGAGCGCGGGTAGTCGACCGTGAGCTGCCGATCGGGCAGGCCGGCGAGTTCCTTGGCGGGGATGGGCTGCCGCTGGAGCCCGATGTCCTCAAGGCGCTGTCCTCGACGCTTTACGAGCTGATCGAGCTCGCCGGTCGCGAACGCGTGGCGGCCTGAGGGCGGCGGGCGGGGTCGTTGCACGCAAGCCGCCGACCGCTGCCCCGCAGGAGCTGAGCAACCTCCCCGGTGCTTACACCTAGACTGCCTGTGATGATCGAAGATCTCATACGGCAGATCGAAACCCGCTTCGCCGAGCTCGGCGAGCAGATCACCGACCCCGCGGTGATCGGCAACCGTGAGCGCTACGCCGAGGTCGGGCGCGCCTACCGCCAGCTCGAGTCCGCCGCCGGGCTCTCAGCGGACTGGCGCAGGGCTCACGACGACGCCGCCGGCGCTGAAGAACTGCTCGAGGAGGGCGGCGAGGATCCCGAACTGCGCGCGGAGCTGACCGGCGCACGCGCTCGCATCGAGGAGCTCGAGGAGCAGATTCGCTTGGCGATGGTCGAGAGCGACCCCAACGACGACAAGAGCGTGATCGTCGAAATCCAGGGCGGCGCCGGTGGAGACGAGGCGGGGCTGTGGGCCGGCGACCTATTCCGGATGCTCAGCAAGTACGCCGAAAATCAGGGTCTTCAGACCGAGTCGATGGATATCTCAGACGGCAAGTACACCTTCGCGATCAAGGGAGCCGGCGCCTACTCGATATTCAAGTTCGAGGGAGGCACACACCGCGTTCAGAGGGTGCCTCAGACCGAGTCCCAGGGTCGCGTCCACACCTCCACCGCCACGGTGGCGGTGCTGCCGGAGGCCGAAGACGTGGACGTGCAGATCGACCCCAGCGACCTGCAGATCGATGTCTACCGCTCATCCGGACCGGGTGGGCAGTCGGTGAACACGACCGACTCGGCGGTCAGGATCACACACAAACCGTCCGGGATCGTCGTCTCGATGCAGGACGAGAAGTCACAGCTGCAGAACCGCGAGAAGGCTCTGCGCGTGCTGCGCGCGCGGCTGTACGAGCGGGCGCTGGCCGAGCAGCAGGCCGAGCTCGCCGCCGACCGCCGCTCACAGGTGGGGACGGGAGATCGCGCGGAGAAGATCCGCACCTACAACTATGGCGAGCGGCGCGTCACCGACCATCGCGTCAAGTTGACGGTGCACAGCCTCGACCAGGTCCTGGAAGGCGAGCTCTCAGAGTTCACGGCCGCCCTGCAGGCTGATGAGAAGCGCAGGCGCCTGGAGGCACAGGCGCTCTCGTGAGTGCCACCTCCGCGCGCGACGCGCTGGACGGCGCGATCACCGCGATCGGGGCGGCCGGCTGCCAGACCCCGCGGCTGGACGCCGAGCTGCTGCTCGCTCACGTGCTCGGCATACCCCGCGAGCGGCTCTACACCAACCGTGACACGCAGGTGGAAGGCCCCGCCGTGCGCACGTTCCAGAACTTCGTCAGGCGCCGCTCGGTCCTGCGCGAGCCGGTCGCCTACATTCTCGGCCGGCGCCACTTTCGCCGCCTGGAACTAGCCGTCGATGCCCGCGCGCTGATCCCGCGCCCGGAGACGGAGTTGCTCGTCGAGGTTGCCCTCGCCCTGCCTGGAGCGGCACGTGTGCTCGACCTCGGCACAGGCAGCGGCGCGGTCGCGCTTGCACTGAAGGACGAGCGCCCGGACCTGGAGCTCACCGGCAGCGATCTGAGCGAGCAGGCGTTGGCGTTGGCGCGCGGCAACGGCGAGCGGCTGGGTCTGGACGTGCACTGGCTCTCGGCCGATCTTCTGCGGGGCGTGCCCGACGAGTTCGATGCCCTCCTCTCAAATCCGCCATATGTGCCCGCCGGAGATAGGGCGACGCTGGCGCCTGAGATCCTTCGCCACGAGCCGGCCTCGGCCCTGTTCGCCGGCGAGGATGGGCTCGATGCGATCCGGCCTTTGATCGACCAGGTAGCCGCGCGCTTCTCTGTGCGCCTGCTCGCATTGGAGGTCGGCGCCGGTCAGGCCGCGGCTGTCAGCGAGCTGATCGGTGCGGCCGGCTTTTCCGCCGTCCGTGCCGAGCGCGACCTCGCGGGGATCGAGCGCGTCGTCGTCGGAGAACGCGCGTGAGCGCCGCCGTCGGGATCGAGCGGGTGCTCGTGGAGGCACAACGGTGAGTCTCACGCTCGATGACGCCGAGCGTCTGCAAGAGTGCCTGCGGGGGGACGGCGTTGCGCTGATCCCGACTGACACGGTCTATGGGCTCGCTTGCAATCCAGAAAGCCAGGCGGCCGTGCGGCGCATCTACGAGCTCAAGGGGCGCCCGGCCGCCAAGCCGGCCGCCGTCATGTTCTTCGCACGCGAGCAGGCGCTGGAGTCGCTGAGCGAGTTGGGGCCGCGCACGCAAACCGCGCTCAGCGCGCTGCTCCCGGGCCCGGTCACACTGCTGCTGGAGAACCCCAACCGGCGATTCTCGTTGGCGTGCGATCCGGGCGTCGGCCTACTCGGGCTACGCGTGCCGCTGTTCGAGGGCCAGCTCGCCGCGCTAGGGGGTGTCGGTGTGCCCGCGGCACAGTCCAGCGCCAACCTCTCCGGCGGCGTGGACCCGCGCGATTTGCGCAGCGTGCCGATCGAGTTGCGCGAAGGCGTCGACCTCGTGCTAGATGGCGGTGAGCTTCCCGGCGTCGCCTCGACAGTGATCGACCTGTCCGAGTACGAGCACAGCGGGCGCTGGCGGACCGTGCGCGCAGGGCCGCTCGATGCGAGATTCATCCGAACGGCGCTGGCCGGCTCCTGCTAGCCTCATTGTGCGCAGCCGCGACTGGCGCGAGAGGTGGAATCGACCATCGGGAAGCGGCTTGCGATCATCGCCGCGCGCCTGGGCACCCATAGCTATTCACAAGCTTTAGGAGCGCGCCCATGTCCGATCTCAGCCCCGACTACTTCAACCGTCCGCTCGCCGAGGTGGACCCGGAGCTCGCCGCCGCCTTGCGCGGCGAGCTGGAGCGCCAGCAGCAGACGCTGGAGATGATCGCCTCGGAGAATTTCGTACCGCAGGCCGTGCTCGAATGCCAGGGCTCGGTGCTGACGAACAAGTACGCCGAGGGTTATCCGGGCAGACGCTACTACGGTGGCTGCGAGTGGGTGGACGTCTCCGAGCAGCTGGCGATCGACCGTGCGAAGGCTTTGTTCGGGGCCGAGCACGCCAACGTCCAGCCGCATTCCGGCGCCCAGGCCAACACGGCGGTCTATCACGCGCTGCTAACACCGGGCGAGACGATCATGGGCCTATCGCTCGCCCACGGCGGGCACCTGACGCACGGCATGAAAACCAATGTGTCCGGCAGGCTGTATGACATCGCCGCGTACGAGGTCGACCGCGAGACGAGCAGGATCGACATGGACGAGGTGGCGCGTATCGCACGCGAGCGCCGCCCAAGACTGTTGCTGGCCGGCTGGTCGGCCTACCCGCGCCAGCTCGACTTCGCGCGTTTCCGTGAGATCGCTGACGAGGTCGGGGCGCTGTTGATGGTGGACATGGCCCACATCGCGGGTCTCGTCGCGGCGGGACTGCACCCCAACCCAGTCCAGTACGGTGCGGATGTGGTGACGACCACCACCCACAAGACGCTCGGTGGGCCGCGCGCGGGGATCATCCTGTGCAAGCAGCAGTACGCCAAGAAGATCGACTCGGCCGTGTTCCCAGGTCAACAGGGTGGCCCGCTCGAGCATGTGATCGCCGCCAAGGCGGTAGCCCTGAGGATTGCCGCAAGCGAGCTGTTCGCCGAGCGCCAGCGGCGCACAGTGGAGGGCGCCAAGGTCCTTGCCAAGCAGCTCCTGAGCGCCGGTCACGGCGTCAACGTGCTCACCGGCGGCACCGATGTGCACCTCGCGCTCGTGGATCTCAGGGCCTGTGAGCCAGAGCTGAGTGGGCGTCAAGCCGAGGATCGCCTGCACGAGATCGGCGTGACCGTCAACCGCAACGCCGTCCCGTTCGATCCGCGCCCGCCGATGGAGTCCTCAGGCTTGCGCATCGGCACACCCGCGCTGGCCACGCGCGGTCTACAGGTCGACGACTTCGCCGAGATCGGCCAGGTGGTCGCGGCGGCGCTGACACCGGAGTTCCACTCGCGCAAGGAGGAACTTGGCGAGCGCGTGCGGGCGATCGTGGAGCGCTATCCGCTGTATGAGCATCTGAACGCCCCGTCGACGATCCTCGGCTAACTTCGACCGCGGGAGCGCTCATCGCCGCGCCCACGGACGCGTACGACGTCCGCGCCTGCGATGCTGTGAGCGCGCCGATGCACCCGACCGAGCTAGACGCGCTGTACGCCTTCTTGGCGGCCGCCACGGTGACCGCGCTGCTGACGCCGCTGACTATGCGTCTCGCGCGGACCGTTGGCGCTATGGACGAGCCACGCGAGCGCGGCCTCTCCGAGCGCCCGACGCCGCTGCTCGGCGGCCTGGCGATCTTCGCGGGCGCACTCGTCGCCGGCATGATCTGGCTGCCCGACGAACGCGCCTGGCACGGCGTGCTGATCGCGGCCGCGGCGATCACGCTCGTCGGCGCGCTCGACGACCGCTTCGACCTGCCGCCGGTGGCCAAGCTCGCCGGCCAGGTGCTCGCGGCGCTGGTCGTCACCCACTACGGCGTGCTCGTTGAACGGATCAGGCTGCCGTTCCTCGGCCTGCTCACCTTTCCCCACGCCGGGGCCGCGATCACGGTCGTCGGGCTCGTCGCGATCATGAACGTCGTCAACTTCTCCGACGGCATCGACGGCCTCGCGGCTGGAGTGTCGGCGATCATCGCCGCGACGCTCGCCGTGATCGCCTTCAGCCTCGACCGCTCGGCTCCCGGCGTGCTCGCCGCGCTGATCGCCGGCGCCTCGCTGGGCTTTCTGGCGCACAACTTCCCGCCGGCCTCCAGCTTCATGGGCGACTGCGGCGCGAACCTGCTCGGTCTGCTGATGGGCTGCCTGGCGGTTGAGGGCGCCGTCAAGACCGAAGTCGTGCTGTCGTTCGTGCTGCCGCTGATCCTGCTGGCCGTGCCGTTCCTGGACACCACCTTCGTCCTGCTCAAGCGCCTGAAGTACCGGCGTCCAATCTACGAGTCCGACAGCGAGCACTTCCATCACCGCATGGCCCGCATCGGTTTCTCGCGGCGGCGCACGATCGCCTACCTCTACACGTGGACGCTGATGCTCGCGGGTCTGGCCCTGTCGTTGCGTTTTATCCCCTATAGCGACCACAAGGGCCACTACTACTTCGGCTGGACGCTCCTGATGGCCGCGATCGGGGTACTCGCGGCGGCGGCCAGCGTGTATCTCGTATATGTCCTTGAGATCCTCAAGTTCCGCCGCCTGGACTCGATCCGCCTGCGCCGGCTGCGCCCCGAGGCATCGGCCATCGAGATCGAAGCGGACGTCGCGCGAGACCTCCAGACCGGGGAGATGGACGCACTGAACTGCGAGCCTGAAAACGGATCGCAGGCCCAGAACGCACACACCGGCGCGGCCGGGATCGCCCAGGGCGAGACCGAGCACCGAGCCCTCTGAGGTCACCGAGCCACGGTCGGCGATGGCGCGACTTTCCGCCAGAGCGTGTCTGGACGGTAGGGCGATGCCGATCTTTCGAACAGTCGTTTCACTGACGCTCGCACTCGTGATCTGCCTAGCACTCTGTTCTGAGGCAGGGGCGCTGGGGATCGGGGTTGCAGACCAGACACCGACGATGTTTTCTGACCATCGTTTTCAGGTGCTGGGCATACACTACGCCCGCCTGGATGTCGCTTGGAATGCCGTGGAATATGAGCCCTCGCGCTCGCGGATCGCCGACTGGCTCGAGGATGCCAAGGCGGACCGGGTACGGCCACTGATCACCTTCGATCATGGACAGCAGCCCGGCTGGCGTGAACACCTGCCGAGCGCCGCTCGCTTTGGCGTCGCCTTCCGCCGCTTTCGCGCCCAATTCCCCTGGGTAGGTGACTTCGCCACCTGGAACGAGGCCAACTACTGTGGCGAGCCGACTTGCAAACAGGCTGGGCGGGTCGCCCACTACTACCAGCAGATCCGCGAGTACTGCCGTGGCTGCGAGGTGCTCGGAGCCGAGTTGCTGGACGAGTCCAACATGAACGAATGGACCAGTCAGTTCCGAGGAGCTCTTGGAGGAGGCGAACCGGAGATATGGGGTTTGCACAACTACATCGGGGCGAACCGGCTAAAAACCGGCTCTACGGTGAGGCTGCTGGAGGCGACCAAAGCACCGATCTGGCTCACCGAGACCGGTGGGGTGGTCTCTCGCAGCGGTCGCCATCCCGCCGACTTCACGGCATCCGCCACGCACGCGGCGCTGGTGACACGCTTTTTGTTCGGGCGCATCCTGCGGCTCAGCCGGCGCATCAAGCGCATCTATATCTACCAGTGGGACGGTGGCGGCCCGCGCGCCTCCTGGGACTCAGGCTTGATCGCGCCGAACGGAAGGTCAAGACCGGCGTATGACGTTTTTGTGGAGCAGCTGTCTGAATTTGGTCAGCTGCCGAATACGTTCGCCGCCCAGACGGCACTTGCCGACGCTAGTGCTTGGGGCTGAGCACGGTATCCGCCAGCGGGAGATGGATCAGTAGCGCGTAAGCGCAGAAGAAGAGCGTCGCCACCTGCAGACGCCGATCACGGCTGAGCGCCGCCAACGGCAGCGGCCAGACCGCGTACCACGGCAGCAGCCAGGCCGTGCACACCAACAGGGCCAGCGTGCTCCAACCCGCCGCGGCACGCCAGTCCGCGCCGCGTGCGGTCCGCCACAGCGAGAAGACGAGCACCGCCAAAAACGCCAGGATAAACAGATGGCGCCACCACGCCGGCGTGCCCGTCAGACCCACCAGGCGGGCGCTCTCGGCGGGAATGCTGTGCGTTGCCACCATCTGCTGCTGCTCGCCGACCGCGTTCAAAAAACCAAGCGCGTGTGAGCCGAAGCCGACCACCGCGAGAACTCCCACCACCGCCAGGCTCGTCGCGGCGCTGACCGCCACCCGCAAGCGCTGGCGCGTCTGACTGGGGGCGAGGACGAGGAACCCCAGCGCCAGGCCGGCCGTGATCTTGACCGCTACGGCCGCGACCAGCGCGCGAGCGCCAGCCTCCATTCGCGGTGAGGTGCCGGCGCTCAACACCAGCGCCCAGCCGAGCGCCACCAGCAGCAGCGTGTCGTTGTGCGCGCCACCGACGGCAAGCTCCAGCAACACGGGATTCAGCCCCAAAAACGCGGCCGCCGTACGCGGCGAGCGCCCCATCTTCGCGGCCGCCCGCGCCACCAAAGCGACCGCGCCGAGACTGGCGGCCACAGCCAGCGACTTCAGCGCCCACAGGCCGCCGGCGACACCCAATGGCGCCGTCAGATAGCTACCGAGCGTGAACAGCGGGCCGTAGGGGGAATGCAAAAATGGCCAGCCCAGGAAATCGAAGACCGGGTCGCCTGCGATTTGAGCCGGGACATGGGTGTATGGGTCCAGGCCGTGCAGCGCTCCAAGACGCGCGAAAGCCAGATAGCCAAAGACGTCCTGTGAAATCAACGGCGGTCCCAGCAGCAGCAACACGTGCGCGGCGAGGATCGCGCCGGCGATCGCCACTCCCGGCAGCATGCGCGCCCCGAGCAGCACCAGCAGGTAGCCGCCAGCCATCAGGAGCGTGAGCGTTTGAAAGCTCGTGGAGCTCAGATGCAAATCGAGGCCCTCGAGCGGGCCGGCCATCCAGCCGGGCCAGCCGCCGCTGCGAGCCGGCACGTAGATCGATGGTCGCGACGCGGCTCCGGCGGCCAGCAGAAAGGTGCTCGTGATCACCGCGCCGAGTCCCAGCAAGCCAAGCAGGACCGACACCCGCTCCCATCCGCGGGGAGTGCTGTTGCCGGGCGGATCGTCACCGATTGGCGTTGGCGGCAAACCCGCAGGCGGCGATGGTCCACGCGAAAGCGCGGTAGTCAGGCCCATACCGTTATTGTTGCGGTCGGCGCCTCGGCCTGCTGAGTACGTCCGTCATGCCTGCAAGCCTTCCCGTCGCCCAGTACTCTGTGTGGAGCTGTCGCGTCCGCCGGGGGGCACACGTCTACGGTTGTGCGTTGAAATCAGGCCACCGTCAGCTGACTGGCGCTTGACCTCCATGCGAGCTACCCATCGCAAACCCACCTCCTCGACCAGGGCTACCCGTCCCCGTCGCGTACTGATCCTCTCCGCGGATGTCGGTGAGGGTCACGCTGCGGCCGCGCGCGCGCTGGCTGAGCAGATCGAAGCCTCCACCCACGAGGCGCAAGTCACGATCATCGACGGTCTCTCCGCGATGGGGTGGATCCTGCACCAAGTCGTCGAGGACGGATACCGCGTTCAGCTGAAGCTGATCCCGTGGAGCTACAGCATCATCTACTGGCTGCTCGAGCACATCGCCCCGTTCCGATGGATCGCCCGTCAACTGCTGTGTCTGCTGGGCTCCAGACCGCTGGCCCGCGCCATCTCAGAACACGACCCAGACGTGATCGTCTCGACCTACCCGGCGGTCACGGTGGTCTTGGCGCGACTGCGGCGCACAGGTGCGATCGGATCGCCGACCGTCGCGACCATCACCGACTTGACAGGGCTTTTCTTCTGGGCGCAGCCGGGCATCGACATGCACCTGGTGATGTACGGCGAATCGATGTCTTCGGTCGAACGCATCGCGGGCCGCGGAAGCGTACGGCTCGTGGCGCCTCTGATTTCCGCGGAGTTTCTGGAGCCCCGCTGCCCGATCGACGCGCGCCGGGCTCTCGGCCTGGCCGAGCAGGGACGCATGGTCGTCGTCTCCGGTGGCGGCTGGGGCGTCGGGGATGTCATCGGCGCCGTGCGCGAGCTCGCGCAGATCCCAGAAGTCTCGAGCATCGTCTGCCTCGCCGGGCGCAACGAACAGCTTCACGAGCGCCTGGAGCAGCTCTTCGTCGATGAGCCACGAGTCCACGTGTACGGCTTCACCGACAAGATGCCCGAGCTGTTGGCGGCGGCCGACGCGCTTGTGCATTCCACCGGAGGAGTCACCTGCCTGGAGGCCAAGGCGACCGGCACCCCGGTCGTCTCCTACGGACTGCCGGTCGGTCACGCACGTGTCAATACACGCGCGATGGCGCAACTGGACCTGCTGCGCCTGGCCAACGACACCAGCGAGCTGCGCGAGCAAGTCAAGGCGAGCTTCGCCACCGAGACACTCACCGCCAACGGATCCTCCCACAGCGACAGAGCCCAGCCGACCGCCGTCGATCTGGTTCTGGACGTCCCCCGGCGCGTGCGGCCGATCCCGCTGTGGCGCCGGCGGCTGACCGTCGCCACAACCAACGTGATGCTGCTGCTCAGCGTCGGCACCTGGATGATGTCCACCGATGAGATGTCCGCGCTGGCCCGCAAGGTCCTGGGCGTGCACGAACTGCGCCAGGTGAGCACCGACGAACCCAACGTCGGGGTGATCGTGCGCACGCCCACCAGCGACGTGACGCTGCTGGCCAGCCAGCTCGCTCAGCGAGGCATCCACGTTACCTTCGCCGACGACGGTGGGACCCCGTCCCACCGGATGATCCTGCGACTGCGCTCACTGGGTGACGAGCTCCTGCCAGACGTACCCTCATCCGGCGCGATACTGCACTGGGTGCGCACACGCGGCTCGCTGCGCTCCCAGGCGCGCGCCCTGGGGCTACGCCACCACTTCTACTTCCTGCAGCCCCACAGCGGTCTGACGGTCGGTCAGATGGTGCTGGCGAGCACCGCTGGCGCGATGCCGGTGCGCGGCTCCTTCTGGCTGCAGGCGACCGGCAGCATGCCTCACGGCCGTATCCGCGCCGGCGACGTTTTGGTCGTCAACGCCGACGGCTCGACCTCCTCAGCACTCGGGCTCGCCCGGATCGCCTCCTGGCTGGAGTCCGACGGACTGGCCGCTGAGCCGCTGGCACGGCTCACCCGCTCGGAGTCCATCAAGGTCAACAAAAGCGGAGATCGCGCGAGCGCGACAGCGCCCGCCACGAGCAGGGCCAACGCCGCCACCAGCGGCACGCCCCCCAGCGGCGTGGAGGCAAGGCGCTCGTCAAACAGCAGTGGCGCCAGCGCGACCGGAACCCCGGTCTGAGTCACAAACACGACGGGAGCCACCAGGATCGCCGGGCGCGCCTGCAACGCGCTCATCTCACTCAGCGCTCCCAACAGTGAGGCCCCGGCGGTCGACAGCGTCCAGGCGATCGCCACCAGAATGAACCCGTGAGCGAGATCGTCGGAGGCCAGCTTGGTCCCAACCGCGCTCCAGGCGAAAGCCAAGCCGGCGCCGATCATCGTCACCGACGCCAGTGGCCGATGCAGCCGCAGCAGTAGATACGGCAGCAGGCTCGCCAGCGCCAGGCCGATCAACACCGCCGCCAACGTGCCCCAGTCGGCGTGGGTCGTGCTGCGCGCGGGGGCGCACAGACCGGCGCCGATCACCCCCAGCACGATCGCGCTGACCGCCAGGTGCTCACGTCTACCGGCGCGCTCGCCGAGCATCCGCTCAGCCGCCACCATCAGCACCGGAAGCCCCATCGCCATCGCCGGCTGCACGATCACCAGCGGCGCCAGGCCAAGAGCGAGTACCTGCAGCGGCCAGCCCAACATCGACAGTCCCACGCCGCTCAACCAACGCCAGCGTCTGAACAGGCCGCCCAGCAGCGCCAGGCGCAGATGCGCCTCGCCGGGTGACTCGCGCGCGTCCAGCGCCTGCACAGCGAAGCCTAGGCTGTATAGAGTCGCGGCCGCCACCGCCGCCAGGATTCCGAGGACCAGTTTGAGCATCTCTGAAGACGATCATCGCAGCCCACGCTCGCCCGTTGCCGGCGCGTTCGCGAGCGTCGCGATGGGCAGCTACCTGCTGCCGGGCGTGGCCGCGCACTGGCCGGCGCTGCGCAGGGCACTCGGGATCGAGGACCGCACGGCGTGCGCGCGTGGCTACGCGCTCACCTTCGACGACGGTCCGCACCCTCAGGGCACCCCGGCGGTGCTCGAGATACTCGCCCGCGAGGGCGTGCGCGCCAGCTTCTTTCTGGTGGGCGAGCAGGTGCTGCGCAACCCCAATTTGGCGCGCGAGATACTAGCCGCCGGCCACCAGATCGGGCTGCACTGCGATCGTCACCGCAACCTGTTGCGCCTGGCGCCGTGGCAGGTGCGCGCCGACATCGATCGGGCCCAGGAAATCATCCAGGAGACCACCGGTGAGGCGATCGGCTTGTATCGGCCGCCGTACGGCGCGCCCAACGCGACCGCGCTGCGGATCGCCCGGCGGCGCGACTGGCGGACGCTGCTGTGGAGCCACTGGGGCCGGGACTGGGAGGCTCGTGCCACCCCCGAGTCGATCGCTCGGCTGCTCACCGCCAAGGTGAAACCGGGGGCCGTGCTTTTGCTGCACGACGCCGATGACTACGGCGCTCCGGGGAGTTGGCGACGAACGGTGCTGGCGCTTCCGCTGGTGCTCCAGACGCTCGCGGGGGCCGGCCTCGAGCCGGTCGCCGTATAGCGCTTTTGTGAGTCCAAGCAGCCACAACAGCGGATAAGATCGGTCGCTTGAGCGCAGTCAGCCCAGATCGCGTATCTGCTCGATCACGCCCGATCGGCGCGATCGACGTGCCTGCTCGCGCACGGTCGCGGTGGTGGGTCGAGCTGCTGGCGATTGGTTGGCTGCTGTTCCTGTATGACGCGGTCAACAACCTCGCGCCGCTGCGCCTGTCGGTCGCCTTGGGCAACGCGCGCGGGATCCTGCACGTCGAGCGCGTGCTGCACATCGACCCCGAGCTGTCGCTGGACCGCTGGCTGGCCTCTCACCACACCCTCGGCCTGATCCTCGCCGACTACTACGACAACGCGCACTTCATCGTCACGCTCAGCGTGCTCGGCTGGCTGTGGTGGCGCCGCGCCGAGGTGTACCGCCCGCTGCGCAATTCGCTGGTGCTCGTCAACGTGATCGGCTTCGTCGTCTTCTGGCTGTTCCCGGTCGCGCCGCCGCGCATGCTCGACGGCTTCACCGACGTCGTCGCCTCGACGCACGCATTCGGCTCCTGGCACACGGGCGCGCTCGCCTCCGCCGCCAACCAGCTCGCCGCGATGCCCTCGCTGCACATGGCGTGGGCTGGTTGGTGCACGCTGGGGCTGTGGCGCGCCAGCCGGCGCCCGGTCGTGCGCGTGCTTGCCGTGGCCTATCCGTGCCTCACTGCACTGGCGGTGCTGGCGACCGGCAACCACTTCCTGCTGGACATCGTTGGCGGCCTGGCCGCGCTGGCGATCGCGGTGGCGCTCGCCGGCTCGATCGGGGGTGGCAGCGGGCGCCTGACAGCGTGGCGGCGGCGCGCCTTCAGGACAGCCACCGCAACGACCGATGCGCTGCCCGCGAGCACCCAGGAGCGCTCGGAAACCGAGCCACTGCGTGCGCTCATCTAGCAAGGCAAACTGCCTCGCCGCCACGGGGACATTCGCGTGGCTGCCCAGCGCGGGCAAACGATGACGGGATCGCCGCCGCAGCCGTGACGCATGTCACAAACTTGTTACTAAGTCTCCGACCGGGTACACTCGCCGAAGCTACCTAAGGCCGTCCAGCTCCGGGCAACACAAGTCCGCCGCGAACAAGCGCGCGGGCTTTTGCGTCTGTAGGGTGGCCTCTGCAACGAAATGGCAGATACTTCAAATACCCATTTTCAAGGACCATATACGCCGATGCGCGAATGCTGCGCCGGTACACCCGTGCGCTCGAGGCGCACGGGGATCTGATGCCGCGCACCATTCGCTACCTGGACGTCGCGTTGGTGCTCATGAGCGCGCCCGTCGTGGTGGTGGCCGGGATGCCGCTGCTCGGATACGGGCTCGGCGCCGGGGCCTGGATGCTGACGCGCCTGGGTGTCGAGGCCATGTATGCGCGGGCGCTGCGCTCAACCGATCCCAAGGTGCGGGCGGGTCTGCAGGTGGGAGCCATGATGGGGCGCGTGTGGATCGTCGCGCTCGCAGTGATCGTGGCGCGCTACGCGGGTAGCAAGGACGACGGGATCATGGCCGCCGTGCTCGTGCTGGCCGCTTTCACGGTGTACTTCATGCTCACGCTCCTCCAGCGCGGTGGACGGGGACTCGATCGCAAGCCGAGCCCGTCGTGAGCACACCCGAGCAGACAGCTACCGGAGGCATGAGCACCAAGCGCAAGGTCCTGCTCGGCATCGGGGTATGGCTCGCGGTGACCGTGGTGATGGTCGTAATCTTTGGCTCCAGTGGGAAGAACGAATCGTTCCTGCCGCAGAACGAGTTCAAGCTCGATCCTTGGATTTCGATCAAGCTCGGCGGAGTGGACTTCTCGATCACCAAGGCCGTCCTGTATGTGCTCCTTGCGACGCTCTTGACTTGCGCGAGCATGGTCTTCATCGCGCGGCGCATGCAGCAGCGCCCGAACAAGGTTCAAACGGCCGTCGAGCTGCTCTTCGGCCTGATGCGCGACAACATCGCGCGCGGCAACATGGACGAGAAGATGGCGCGCAAGTGGTTCCCACTGATCGGGGCACTGTTCCTGTTCATCCTGTTCTCCAACCTGATCGGCTTCGTTCCGCTGCCGACCAGCACTGAGCACACGATCAGTATCTTCGGCTTGCACATCCCGTCGTTCTCGCTGTACGCCGCGACCGCGAACCTGTCGGTTCCGCTTGTGCTGGCATTGATCGTGTTCATCTCCTACACCGCCGAAGGTGTGCGCGCGAAGGGTCCGCTCGGCTACATGAAGAGCCTGGTGCCGGCGGGCATCACCGGCGTTGCGGCGGTGCCCCTGTTCCTGCTCGAGCTGATGTCCAACCTGATGCGGCTCGTTTCGCTGTCAGTGCGTCTGTTCGCGAACATCCTGGCCGGCCATCTGATGATTCTCTTCTTCGCTGGAGCGCTTGCGGTGATCCTCGGCGTTGCCGCGATCGCCTGGTTCACAATGCCGCTGGCGATCGCCGTCTTCCTGTTCGAGGTCCTGCTGGTGGCCGGCCTGCAGGCATTCATCTTTGCCACCCTCACCGCTGTCTACCTCGGTAGCGCGGTTGCTGATCACCACTAGTCAAGGAGTAATCGTGCATCTAGCCCTCATTTCCATCATGGCCGCAGCGACCGAAGAAGTCGCCAAGGCCGGCAAGTCGATCGGCATGGGTCTCGGCGGCGGCCTCGGTGCCGTGGGCGCCGGAGTCGGCATCGGTCTCGTGTGGGGCAAGGTGATCGAGGGGATCACGCGCCAGCCCGAGATGCGTGACGAGATCACGCAGCTGCAGTGGCTTGGCTTCGCGCTAACTGAGGCATGCTTCTTCTATGGCCTGGTCGCTGGCCTGATCGCAGGGTTCGTGCTCTGATGGTCCCGATGGCCAGCTCAAGCGGAAGTTTCCTGATCACGCCCGGTATCGGCCTGATGGTCTGGACGCTGCTCCTGTTCGGAATCTCGCTCGTGCTGATGGCGAAGTTCGTCTTCCCCCGCATCTCAGACGCGCTCGGTCGTCGCCAGAGCGCGATCGAAGAATCGATCGACACGGCGGAGCGCACTCGTACCGACGCCGAGCAGATCCTCGCCGAATATCGTGAGCGCCTGAAGGAGGCACGGGAGCAGGCTGATGAGATCGTCCAGCGTGCGCGCCAGACAGCTGAATCCCACGAGCACGAGGCCAAGGAGCGCGGGCAGGAGCTGCTCGCAGAGGCCGCCAAGAAAGCGGAGCGAGACATCGAGGCCGCCGGCAAGCGAGCTCTGGACGATCTGCGCAAGGAGGTCGCGGACCTGACGATCATGGCCACCGAAAAGGTCACTCGCAAGACGCTCGATGACGCCGACCAGCGCCGTCTCGTGGAGGAGGCGCTCAGCGAACTGGACTTCTCGGGCCTCGCGTCGAGTAACTGATGGAGCAGCTAGCTCAGGTATACGCCCGCTCGCTGTTTGCGGTCGCCAAGGAGCACTCAAAGCTCGAGGTGCTGCGCGAGCAACTCGCCCAGTTCGCCGACGCGCTATCAGAGCACCGTGAGCTTCAGGTGTTCTTCTTCTCGCCCTACTTCTCAACCACCGAGAAGCAGCAGTCGCTTCCCGGACTGCTCGACGGAGCCGACCAGGCGCTGTTGAATTTTCTGAACTTGCTGATCGAAAATCACCGCATGCCGGTGATCTTCCGGATCCGCCAAGAGTTCGGGCGGCTGTGGGATGAGGAGAACCAGACCCTGCCGGTGGAGATCACCAGCGCCATCGAGCTCGACCAGGCGACCACAGAGAGCCTGGGCAAAACGATCGGCGAGCGCGCCGGACGCAAGGTCACGCTGGCCGCGCGCGTGGATCCCGACATCCTGGGTGGCATCGTGGTCAGGGTCGGCAACTCGATTCTCGATGCCTCTATTCGCAACCGACTGGAGCAACTGCGTAGGCACGTTGCCCAAGGAGCTTCGTAGACATGCAGATCAACCCTGACGAGATCACAAGCATTCTGAAGAGCCGCATCGAGGGGCTCGGTGGCGGCAAGGCGGAGCTGACAGAGGTCGGCACCGTGCTGTCGGTAGCGGACGGCATCGCGCGCCTGCACGGCCTGGAGAACTGCATGTCCTTCGAGATGCTCGAGTTCCCGCACGGCGTCACCGGCCTGGCGCTGAACCTCGAGTCCGACAACGTCGGCGCGGTGCTGTTCGGCGACTGGGAGCGGATCTCCGAGGGCGACACCGTCAAGCGCACCGGATCGCTGCTGGAGATCCCCGTCGGCGAGCAGATGCTCGGGCGGATCGTGGACCCGCTGGGCCGACCGCTGGACGGCAAGGGCGAGATCTCGGTGAGCGAGACGCGTCCGGCGGAGTTCAAGGCGCCCGGCGTCGTCCAGCGCCAGCCCGTCACGCAGCCGATGCAAACCGGCCTGAAGGCGATCGACGCGATGATCCCGATCGGCCGCGGCCAGCGAGAGCTGATCATCGGCGATCGCCAGACCGGCAAGACCGCGATCGCGATCGACACGATCATCAACAACAAGGACACCGGCGTGGTGTCGGTATACGTGGCGATCGGCCAGCGTATGTCCACCGTTGTGGCGCTCGCGCAGACGCTCGACGAACACGGGGCGCTCGATAACACGATCATCGTCGCCGCCCCCGCGGACGAGGCCGCCCCGATCAAGTTCATGGCGCCCTACGCCGGCTGCGCGAT
>DATBPE010000227.1:0-17577 GCA_036561505.1 Solirubrobacteraceae bacterium | reverse complement strand
CTCACCACAACCCCCTTGACACCATAGAAGCATCTCTGCGTTTCTCACGGCCGGGCACGGTGGTCGATGGGCCGAGCTGCTCGCGCAGCCAGCGCACCACCGGCGTCGCGGCGCGCAGTTGCTCTTGGATGCGCGTGCCGGCACTCGGCCGGTGCAGCCAGCCGGCAAGCTTGTGGGACGCCGACAGCGTGATTTTGCGTCGGCGCAGAAGATCCATCTGCGGATGATCGGCGCGGTAGCCTCTGGGCCCGCGGGAGAGATCCGGCTCGCCGAGCTGAAGACCCGCCGTCTGCGCACCCGCGATCGCCTTTCGCAAACGCGCGGCTAGACGCGGTTGGTCGAGCGCCTGACGCAGCCGCTCGACCTGATCGGGAGCGGGATTGTGAAGTCCGGCGGCCACCAGTAGACCGTCGAGTGAGAGCTCCACATAGAACCCGCCCGCTCCCTCGTAGCCGATCGCCAGGCCGATGTGCTCCTTGATCGGTGGTCCTGGCCGGAAGCGGGTGTCGTTGAAGGGACGAAATAGGCGGGGAGCACCAAAGTCACTGAGATCCTCGCCGAGCGCCGTGGCCGGCGAGAGCAGGAACTGCTCGTAACGCGCACGGTTGGCCTTGAACCAATCACGATCGTTGTTGGCCTCCAACTCCTGCAGGAACTCGATCGCCTCGGCCGGGAATCCACGAAATGCCGCCACTGCTCGCATCATGTCAGCTGCCAGCCTCGCCAGAGCGCCCGCCACTCACACCTCGGTTCACCGAGATCGCAAACTGGCCGCTGCGGCTCTGCGCTGGGCCAGGTCGCCCGTGGCCCAGCTTGAGCAGCCAAAGCCGCGAGGCGAACCCGTGATGGGCGCGAGCGCAAACCCGACCGCCGGGTCAGCGCCGCCAGGGTGAGCGGGCGTGTGGGTGAGCGTCTTCTGTGGCGTTTCGCCTTGCGCCGATGAATAAGGTTCCTGGATACCTTTCGCCGAGCAACCAAAGCGTGCGTCCATCGTCGGCTCGAGGATCGCAACCGCGCCCATTTCCCCGCCTACCTTCCCGTCGTGAACCGGACCGGTTCAGCGCGTGCGCGTCGTGTCGAGGTCAGCCAGGAGATTCGAGCACTCGACACGCTTTCAGAGCCTCACTACGCGTCTGCCTGGGAGGTCGCGATCGGCGAGGGTGATACGCGTACAGCCGAGCAGTGGGCACGGGCCACCTTCGAGGATGCCCCTGGCGCATTGCGAGCGTTCATAGTGGCGGGGTGGACGGTCGGCCTGGGTCTTTCACTCGGGCCGCGAGGATCTCCCGAACATGTTCTCGGCTGGAGGATCCTCACCGCGGCAGAAGACCTGATCATCCTGAGCGTCCAATCGGTGCTGCTCGGGAGCGCCCACCTCGTGTTCGGACTCGAAGACTCGCGGGTCCTCCTGGCCAGCTTGGTGCGCTATGAGAAGCGAATAGCACGTCCGATCTGGTCGGTCGCCCAGCCCGTCCATCACCAAATCGTTCCCTATCTTCTGCGGCGCGCCGCGTCGCACTTCGCGAGAACCTGATCGCCGATCTCAGCTCTCCTAGGCAGAAGATTGCCAACTCCGCCTAAGCGATCACCGGCTAGAGGACACCCCGGCCACAGCGACCGCGCGAGATCGTGGTCGCAGAGGACGCTCACGCTTGCTCAGCGGGCTAGTAACGGCCCCGCACCAGGCAGGTCGTCGCCAGCCACTCGCCCTCGCTGGTTCCCGCCGCCAGCGGAAACGCTAGATCCGCCAATAGCGCCCACATCTGAGTCGGACGATTGGTGAGCACCCACGCCGGCGCGAGGGTGCTCAGTTCGGCGTCCTCGAAGGCTTGGCGCAACTCACTAGCGACCGCTTCGATCCCCGGTGTGCGAATTCGCCGGCGGCGGCGGAAGCGCTGCACGCAGTGGTCGGAGGCGATCACTACCCGTACCTCGGGATGGTCCAGGCGTTGCACTTGGATCCGCATGCAAAAAGACTAGGCGCTGCGCGCCGGTGTGGGCATCAACAGCGCGAGAAGATCTCAAAAAAAAGACCTTGCATGATCGCCCGATGGGGAGTACTGTCGTAGTTGGGTATCCCCGAAGTAGGAGGGACAGTCCGATGGCGCAGATGAGCTGAATCGCCGTTCCCGGTCGACACGAGTCGCCAGCCGATTTTGGTGTTCGCGCTTCGATCACGCGAACCGAAATCTCTCTGATCAGAGGACGACGGCCGGTTGGTCCCTCGGCGATTTGATGAACAACCTGTTGCGTGGGCTACACGCAGCCTAAAGCGCCGGTGGGACCCCTTCTCGCCGGCGCTTTCATTTGCCCGAGCAAGTCATCCACGGCCGCGGCTACCGTGAATGCCGCGAAACTGCGGACTCTCTTATGCGGCTAGAAGGCATACATACCGGTGACATCGTCGAGGTCGACCACGGCGGCCGACGTTTTCACGCGCTCGTCACCGGGCAGGCGCCGGGAGGACTGGCGCTGCAGCCGATCGATCGGCGCATCAACTACTACAGCGCTCGCAGCCGCGAAGTGATCGGCCACTGGGCCAAGCGCGGGCGCCCGCAGGCGACCGCCGAGCCGCTGCGCCCGTCCCCACGCCAGATGGAGATCGACCTCGATGGTTCCTGACGGCGGCTCGAGCCGTCATTTCACGCTGTTCGTGCGCTCCTACCGCCTGCTCGCAGCGGTGGCGACACTCGTCGCGATCAGCTACGAGATCGGGCACGAACTCCCCCACCCGGACTTTTATCTCTCGAACTTTTTCAGCTACTTCACCGAGCTCAGCAACCTCTTCGCCGCCGCGGTGCTGCTGTATCTGGGGTTGCGCGCCGAGCGTCGCCGCGGCCAGCGGATCGAGCTGGTGCGCGGCGCGGCGGTGCTCTACATGCTGACCACCGGGATCGTCTACGCGGTGCTGCTGTCGGGTTCGCAGGCGTCGCTTGAGTGGGTCAACACGATCGTGCACCGGGTGATGCCGGCTGTGGTGACGCTCGACTGGCTGCTCGATCCGCCGGCGTTTGACCTACAGCTGCTCAGGGCGCGCGCGTGGCTTGCCTTTCCCGTGGTGTATTTCGCCTACACGCTGATTCGCGGGGCGATCGTGAACTGGTACCCATACGACTTCCTGGACCCGCGTCTGTCCGGCGGCTACCCGCGCGTGCTGGCCAACGGCCTGGGGATCGCGATCGGCCAGATCCTGATGGGCCTGTTGATCATCCACAGCGCACGGCGTATGCGAGCGCTGCGACCCAGCCGAGCGTAGTCGCTGGCGCGGCTATCTCGATCAAGCGCTCGTGCGGTGCTGGCTCGAGAATCCTCGGCGAGCAGAACAAGCCGTAGACGCAACTGGAGCGTCTTCTAGCTGCGGAGGTCCGGTGTCGCCAGAGGGCTGTGCTTAGCAACACCCTGGGCCATCTCCAGGATGTCCTTGCCGGGCATCGGCTTTGCGAAGTGAAAGCCCTGGCCATAGTCGCAGTTGATCGCCTGTAGACGTTCGACCTGGGCCACGTCCTCGATTCCCTCGGCGACCGCCTGGAGTTTGAAGATCCGGGCGAGCTGCACGATCGTCGCGGTCAGCTCGGCTACCTGCGGGTTGGGGTCGGCCAGGAAGGACTTGTCGATCTTCAGGATGTCGACCGGGAACTGGCGGATGTAGTTCAGCGAGGAGTAGCCGGTGCCGAAGTCGTCGATCGCCAGGCGCACCCCCAACGCGCGCAGCGCCTTCATGCGCTCGATGCTCAGCTCCATGTCCTCCATCATCACGCTCTCGGTGAGCTCGAGGATCAGGCTGCTCGGAACGATCCCGGTCTCCTCGAGCGCGCCACGAACCTCCTCGACGAACTCCGGGCGCTGCAGCTGAAAGCCCGACACGTTCACCGAGGTCGACAGCAACGGGTCGCGCGGGCATTCGCGTTGCATGTGCGCCGCCCACTGGCACGCCTGTCTGAGGATTTGATGACCGAGCGGCACGATCAAACCGGTGTCCTCGACCAGCGGGATGAATTCGAGCGGGTTGAGCATGCCGCGGACCGGGTGCTCCCAGCGCACCAGCGCCTCCATGCCGGCCATGTCGCCCCTGGCCAGGTCGATGATCGGCTGGTAGTGAAGTACGAACTCGCCGGCGACGATCGCCCGCTCCAAATCGGTCTTCAGCTCCAGCCGCGCCAGCGCCACCGCGTGCATCTCGGGCTGGAAGATCTGGTAGCCGCCCTGGCCGCGCTCCTTGGCCATGTACATCGCGGCGTCCGCGTCGCGCAAGAGCTCATCGGCGGTGCACGTCGGGGAGTCGTTGTCGCTGAAGGCGATCCCGATGCTGGTGCGGATCGAGAACTGGCGGTCGTCCAACGGCATCGGCACCGACAGCGCCTTCATCACGCGCTGGGCGATCTCGATCGAGTGCATCTCGCTCTCGGAGCCCTGGATCAGAACAGCAAACTCGTCTCCGCCCAGGCGCGCGGCGGTGTCCAGCGCCCGCATGCATTCATCCAGGCGCCGTCCGAGCTCCTGGAGCACCTTGTCCCCGGCGCCGTGCCCGAGGCTGTCGTTGACGTTCTTGAAGTCGTCGATGTCCAGGAACAGCACCGCCACCGGCAGGCCGTCGCGGCGCTGGGCGACCAGGGCGTGCTCGACCCGGTTGCGGAACAGCCCGCGGTTGGGCAGGCCGGTCAGCGTGTCGTGGAAGGCCTGATGCTCGAGCTCGGCCTCGAACGCCTTACGCTCGGAGATGTCGCGGATGTTGAGCACGAGCCCACTGATCGCCTCGTCGGCCAGCAGGTTGGTGCCGAATGCTTCCACGTCGCGCCAGCCGTGCACGAAGTGCCGGACTCGAAACTCGCCCATCGAGGGCTGGCCCGCTGGCTGGGTGGCCACGGCCGCCAAGAACGACAGCATCCGCTGGACGTCGTCGGGGTGCACGATGTCGATCAGCCGACGGCGGTCAAAGGCATCGGGGGTGTATCCGAACATGCGCTCCACCGAGGGGCTCAGGTAGCGCACGGCGGCGTCCTGTTCGACGATGCAGACCACGTCGGAGGCGTTCTTGATCAGCGAAGACAGCCGTGCCTCAGAGCGCTGTCTGAGCGCCTGCTCTGTCAGGGCGGCGCTTTCCAAAGCAAGCGCGACCTCGGCCGCCAGTGTGGCGAGGCTCTCCTCGACCGCGTGGCGCAGACGCACCGGCGAGAGTACGGCGAGCACGCCGCGCAGCTCCTCGCGGGAGAGCAGCGGCGCCAGGCACAGCATCCCGTCGGGGTCGTGAATGCTCAAAACCCCATGCTGGTAGAGGCCCTCGCGCACACCCGCGGGAAGCTCCTCCAGGCGTAGCGGCTTCAGCGCGCCGACACCGGCCCGATCGGTGCTGTCCACCGCCCTCAGGCAATTCTCGTTCTCCGAGCACAGATACAGGCGCACCGTGACGCTCTCGTCCACGACCGAGCGTGCGGCTTGAAGCGCGGCCGAGTAGATCTCCTCACGGGTAATCGATTGCACCAGCTTCTCGCCGGCGATACGCAACGCCTCCTGGCGACGGATCGAATCCTCGTGCTTGTGCACGATCCCGGCCATACGGGCGATCACCAGGACGAACAGGATCACCGAGGCGCCGAGCAGCACATACAGATCGAGCGGCTCGTTGAGAGCCTCGCGCGCGATGATCACCACCGGTGTGGAGAGGCTCGCGAAGGTCAACAACGCCAGACGAGAGCGGGTCAGGCGCCCGTCGGGGTCCGGGGTGCGTTCGGAGAGCCCACGCATCGAGGGGTGTAGCGCCGCCGCTCCCAGCAGCGCGTAGAAAGCGGCCCAGCCGGCGTCCAGTACGCCGCCGGTGTTGTAGCCGCCGTGCAACAGCTTCCAGCCATAGATCGCGTCGCTGGCCAACAGCGCCGCGGTGCCCGCCAGCAGGAATCCGAAGGAGGCGCCGCGGCGGCTGGTGCCGACCGCCAGGCGCAGCACGACGCCGAGCACAAAGATGTCCATCAGCGGGTAGGCGATCGAGGTGAGCTTGGTTAGCAGCGTCAGCGTGTGGTCGTGCGCGTAGGGCGCCATCAGATAGACCCAAGACAGCGCCGCGGCCGCCACCGTGATGATCAGCGCGTCGATCAGACCGGCGCGGTCACGACTCTCGTTGCGCTCGTGGATGAGCAGCAGCAGACCCGCCACCAGCAGCGGATAGAACGCCAGGTAGAACGGGTCGGCGATCGACGGGAACGGCAGTTCAGACCCAAAGAAGCGGTGGTAGTTGTAAGCCAGCACATCGCCGCTGACGAACAACGCCTGCCCGAGCGCGAACAGGTACCACGGCAGCCGGCGCTCTTTGGAGTTCTTGCGGGCGCCGAGGATCAGCGCCACCACCGTCGAGCCGCCGATGACGTTGTAGATCGGGCCGCCGTTGAGCCAGTGCGGACCGGTGAAGCCGGCGATCACATACGCGGTTGTGAGCACCGACATGAAGGCCAGGTACAGCCACCAGGCGTGCCGGCGAAAGAAGCTCGGCGGCAGATCGAAATCGTCGGTGAGCGTCTGGGACTCGGAGGGCGTGGGCAGCAGCGAGAGCATCCCTTGATCCCTCACACGTGATCCAGGTCTCCGGCGGGGGCGGGCGTGCTGCGCAGCTGAAAGCGATCGGAGACCTCCTCGAGCACCTTCTCCAGGTGGTCGACCTGGGCGTCGGTGTTGGCGGCGGTCAGCTGCAGGCGGAAGCCGACCTCCTCGCGCGGCACCAGCGGGTAGGCGGCGATCGTCACGTAGATGCCGCGGTCGAACAGCAAATCCCCGACTTCCTCGACGCTGTCGGGGTTGGCGAGCGGAATCTCGATGATCGGGAAACCAGACTGGTTGGGGGTGGCGATGCCGAGCTCGCGCACCTTTCTGAGCACACGGACGCTGAGGCGATAGAGATGCTCACGCAGCTGCTCGCCGCGGCTCTCGTTGATCTTCAGCCCCTCCAGAACGGTTGCCAGCGAAGCGATCGGTGAGGGACCCGAATACAGGTAGGGCGGGGCGGCGGTCTTCAGCACTCGCTTGATCGCAGTGGGGCAGGCGATGAACGCCAGCAGCGAGGAGTAGGCCTTGGAGAACCCGCCGACGAGGATCACGTTGTCATAGCTCTCCCCCATGTGCTTGACGATGCTGTTGCCGCGGGCGCCATAGGGGCAGCGCTCCTGCTCTGAACGCTGCCCGATCACACCGAAGCCGTGGGCGTCGTCGACGTAGAGCAGCGTGTCGTATTCACGGGCGAGCGTCGCGATCGCCTCCAGGTCGGGCGGGTTGCCGGTCATGCTGTTGATCCCGTCGATGCAGACGATCCCTGGGCGCGCCCAGTCGCCGCGCAGCAGCTGCGCGAGCTGATCGAGGTCGTTGTGGTGGAAGCGCTCGACGCTGGCCCCGTGGGCGCGCGCGGTCGCGCAGCCGTCGTAGATCGTCTTGTGCGCGCGGCCGTCCAGGAAGATCGTTCCCGCGCCGGCCAGCACCGGGATCACCGACATGTGAATGTGGGTGATCGTCGGCAGTACCAGCGAATCCTCCGATCCGACCAGCTCGGTCAGCCGCGACTCGATCTCCTCGTAGAGCACGGGGCTGCCCAGTAGCCGTGACCAGCTCGGGTGTGTGCCCCAGCGCGCCAGGTACTCGGGTATCGCGGCGATGATCTGCTCGTCTAGGTCGAAGCCCAGGTAGTTACAGGAGGCGTAGTCGGTGAGCCACTTGTTCCCGATCCGGATCTCGCGTCCCTTGACCTCGTCGATGACGGCGTCGACCATCCTGTGGGAGTACTGCAGACGGGCCAGATCGGAGGTGGTTCCGATCCAGCGCTCGAGCCAGGTGTCCTGGGTGCGCCGCAGCGACTTGACGTCGCCAGGGCGAGCTCCACTCCCGTCGATCCCCCCTAGCCACCGCGGTTGGCTGCTACCAATGGCGGCGGCGCTGGTGCGTGGATTCATAGCGCACCGCCGGCGGCCAGACGGGGCTGTGAGCTGGGTCTGTGAGGCACCAGCCGCGGGTACTGCGAACACACCCGCGCGACTGGCGAGGAAGCTTTCGGAAATCTAAAATCCAACCGGCCCATGGGCGCCATATCGGCCGTCGATACCGATAACTAAAATCGGTGGGCGCGTGTTGCGCGGGCTGCCTTGCTTGAGCGGACGCACGGGCGCGCGTCCGCTCAAGCCGGTTTGGCCTCCTACCGATGTAGCTGTGTGGTCTCTCGCTATCGGGTTTTGTTCTCGGTGCCGGGCTTCGCGCGGCTTTTGGTCAGCTCGGTACTCGGACGAATGCCCTCGGGCATGTTCTCGCTGGCGATCCTGCTGTTCGTCCGCGCGCAGACCGGCTCGTTCTTGCCGGCCGGACTGGCGGTCGGGGCGTTCACCCTCAGTGGCGCGATCATGTCCCCGCTGCTGGGAGGCCTGGTCGACCGGCTCGGTCAGCCGCGGGTGCTGCTGCCGTGCGCGGTCGGCCAGAGCGCGCTCGTGGTCGGCTTCGTGCTGGTCCTCAGGACGGGTGTGCCGCTCGCGGCGATCGTGGCGAGCGCGGCGCTCGCCGGGGCGCTGCTGCCTCCCGTCTCCGGCTGCGTCAGAGCGCTGTGGTCGCAAGTCGCGCCGGACGCCGAGGCGCTCGAGATCGCCTATGCGCTGGACGCGATCTCACAGGAGCTGATCTACACACTCGGCCCGCTCAGCGCCGGCACCACGGCGGTGCTGCTCTCGCCGACCTTCGCCGTGCTGTTGTGCGCCGCGGTCACCCTCGCCGGAACCGCGCTGTTCGCGACCTCGATCTATTCGCGTGGTTGGCGCGCGCTTGGGAGCGAGCGCCAACCAGGTGGCGCGCTCGGGAGCGGTGGGCTGCGCACCCTGCTGGTCTCGGTCCTGTTCGCCGGGGTAGTGATCGGCGCGGCCGAGGTCGGCCTACCGGCACTGGCGGTGCACCTGGGCTCGCGCGCCTGGAGCGGAGTGTTTCTGGCGCTGTTCAGCCTCGGTAGCATGACCGGCGGGGTCCTCTACAGCGCCCGGAGCTTCAGCTCGCCTGTCGCCGGCCGCTATGTCACGGTGCTGCTGGCGGTGGAGTTCTCGCTGACCCCGCTGATCCTGGTCCACTCGCTGGTGGCGGCGCTGCTGTTCAGCGCGATCGCCGGGCTGGGTGTGGCGCCGATGCTCTCCTGCCAGTTTTCGCTGGTCGGCGCACTGGCGCCAGCAGGCACCACCACCGAAGCGTTCACCTGGCACCGCGGGGCGACTGTGGCGGGGATCGCCGCCGGCTCCGCTCTCGGCGGGACGCTGGTCCAGGCGATCGGCGTGAACGCATCCTTTGCGCTTGCGTGCACCGGTGCGGCGCTCGCCGGGATGCTCGCCGCGTTCGGACGTGGGCGGATGGAACCGGCGCCGCGCAAAGACCCGCTCGCGCTGTCGGCGAGCGACGTGTTGGGTCTCAGTCGCCCGGCCAGTTTGCGACGCGTCGCGTGAGCCCCAGCATATGGGGTTTTCTGCACGGATGAACGGTTTTCGGGAGATTTGGGTTCAGGAGCGCGGCACAGTTGTCGATCAGGCACGCATGAACGAGCCAGTCATGGAATGCCAGTCGTGGCTGTGCCCTGACGGCGTTGACCGCGAGCGCATGCTGGACATGGATCGGCGCCTGCAGCCGGTGCGTCGCAAGGCGTTCGTCGTTCTGGGCGCGGCGCTGTTGGCGTGCGGGCCGTGGCTGGGGTACTGGACGATCGTTCCACTTGTGATCGCCGGCGGGATCTTCTGGATGGCGGACGCACGCACACCGACCGCCAGCCGCCCGGAGTACGCGATGTTCGCGGCCTGGGCGACCTCCGAGGTCATCATCGCGGCCAGCATCGCGCTGACCGGAGGTCCGATGCAGGTCACGCTCGGATGGTTCGCGATTCCCGTGGTGACGCTGAGCGCTCGTTTCTCCGGGCGCGGCATCGTGCTGGGCGTTGCCACCGCGCTCGGGCTGCTGCTGGCGGTCACCTTCTCTGTGGATACCCAGGCGGTGATGACAAACCCCTCGCTGGTGATCGGCCCGGCCGCGCTGATCGTCGCCGTGGCGATGCTCTCCACCGCCCTGATGCAATCCGATGTGGAGCATCGCTCAGAAGCGGTCATCGATCAGCTGACCGGGATGCTCAACCGCCACGCTCTGAACACCCGCACCCGGGAGCTGGCACAGCAGTCGGCGATCTCCGGGCAGCCCGTGGGGGTGATCGTCGCGGATCTGGACCACTTCAAGGAGATCAACGACTCCGCCGGGCACGCCGTCGGCGACGCGGTGCTGACCGACGCCGCCTACCGCATGCGCAAGCAGTTGCGCGCGTTCGACCTGGCCTACCGGCTGGGTGGCGAGGAGTTCCTGGTGCTGCTGCCGGGAGCCGACATCGCCAAAAGTGCCGACCTGGCCGAGCAGCTGCGCCGTGAGATCGCCGCCGACACGCTCGGCGACGGCCAGCACGTGACGATGAGTTTCGGTGTCAGCTCCTCACCGGCCGGGTCCGCCTTTGATTATCCCAGCGTCTTTGCCCAGGCCGACGCGGCGCTGTATGAAGCAAAGAGCCAGGGCCGCAACCGGGTGTGTAGCGCACAGGCGCCCGCGGTCAGCACGTCCAGCTCACGGCTGGCTGAGCAGTCCGGCGAGCTCTCCCGCTCGGCCGAGCTGATGCCCGCTGGGCGAGTCGCGATGGGGCAGCCAGCCCCGGTCGCGGGGCTTCGGGACAGCACCCTGGCGCACCTGCGCGCCCACCGCTGAGGCTCTCCCGGCGCGCGCGTCCCGACGAGGCTGGCGGCAGGTCAGGGGTGCGCCCGTCATCCTGTGCGGGCCCGTGCCGCACGCTCGGGCGCCCACGATGAGCAAGGGTCTGTACTTCACTCACCCGGCGTGCCTAGAGCACGACCCGAGGGCTTACGCCCCGTGGCACCCGGACGCTCCCGAGCGTCTGTCAGCGATCGAAGCGACGCTCGGCGAGTGCGACTGGCTTGGCTTTGAGCGGCGCGCCTGCCCGGCGGCGAGCGTAGAGGAGCTCCAGCTCGTTCACCAAAACCGGCATGTCGCGGCGATCCGGGAGCTGTGCGACGCGGGCGGCGGGGCACTGGATCCCGATACGTTCGCCAGCCACGGCTCCTATCGGGCTGCGCTGCACGCCGCCGGTGGGGCATGCGCGATGACGCGCGCTCTGATCAGCGGCGAGAGCCGGCTGGGCTTCTGCGCCGCCCGGCCACCCGGGCACCACGCCGAATCCGGTAAGGCGATGGGCTTTTGCCTGTTCAACAACATCGCGATCGCCGCGGCGTTGGCCACCAGCGAGCTGGGCCTGGAGCGCGTGATGATCATCGACTGGGACGTCCATCACGGCAACGGCACCGCCGAGCTGTTTCGCGCGCGTACAGACGTGCTGTTCTCGAGCATTCACCAGTACGGCATCTTTCCCGGCAGCGGAGCGCTCAGGGATGTCGGATCCGCCGCCGGCGAGGGCTACACGATCAATCTGCCGGTGCCCGCCCGATCCCAGGGCGATCTGTGGTGCTCGCTGATCGCACACGTGCTCGTGCCGAGCGCCCTGGCTTTCGAGCCGCAACTGATCCTCGTTTCGGCTGGCTTTGACGCTCATCTGGCCGACCCGCTCGCCGGCTGTGAGCTGCGGGAGGACTCCTTCGCTTCGATGGCGGCGCTCGTCGGCGATCTGGCGCGCACGCTGCAGGTGCCGCTCGGGCTGGTGCTCGAGGGCGGCTATGAACCGCGTGCCCTGGCCGCCTCGGTGCGGGCGACGCTCGCGGCGCTCGGCGAACAGGCAAGCGCCCCGCAAGTGCGCCGAGCACCACTGGCCGAGACGATGGCGGGCGAGATCGCCCGTTACTGGCCGCTCTAGGTTCCGATCAGGCCGCGGTCGAGCGCGTAGCGAACCAGCTGTGCGCGTGTCGAGAACCCGAGCTTGTGCTGGAGGTGGGCGCGATGGGCCTCCACCGTGCGCACCGACAGATATAGCTGCAGAGCGATCTCGGAGTTGGTGTGACCCAACGCGATCAGGCGCAGGACGTCGGTCTCGCGCTCGGAGAGCTCGCCGCCATCTTCGGGCTGTGGCAGAGAGGACACGGACTCAGCCCCACACCGGCCCGTGCGGGCACGATCCGGCGAGCCCATCCCCCTCGCAAGCGTCCACGGCTCCTGTGCGCTCGGACACGATCAAAACCATACACTCGGGCAAGGGCGGAATCGGCGCGTCCTTGCTCTTTTAGCGGGGATCTTCGCCGTCGACGTTCCAGTATCTGAGCACGTCGGCGTGGAAGTCTTCGTCGGCCTCGGCCCGGGATATGCGAAAGCGCGCGATCGTTCGCTGACCCCCTTCGTGGTCGCCGTAGAGCAGATCCACCACGACGCTCTCCTCGGTGCGGCCGGCTCTCAGCAGTTCGGTGTGCGGGGCCTGCTCGGGGTCGCGCAGCGCTCCCTGCCAGAAGCCGGTGTGGCCCGCCGGTATGTAGAGGTCGCGCTGCTGGCGGCGAAAGTCGCTGAGCGGCGGCGCCTTGGCGCTACCGGCTGGCTCGTGGCTCCCGCTGCGCCAGCCGTGGATCACCGCCAGCCCCGAGCCGCCGTTGCGTAGCGCGAGCGCCATGTAGATGTTCTGATCGGCGATCTCCAATGCGCCGCCGTGTCCGGACACGCTCAGTACGCGGCCGTCCACGAACGGGATCCGCTCCGACGGGTCGTCGCGGTTTGATGGAATCAGCACCGGGCGCAGGCCCGCCAGCAGCGAACGCTCGGCGACTCGCGCCGCGCGGTTGGCGGATCTGACCGAGCTGAAGGTGGCAAGCGCGAGCACGAGCGTTCCCCCTGCCGTCGCCATCGAGGAGATCGTCACCCAGTCGGCCATGATCGGGGTGATCCTAGTCGGCGCCGGGCTCTGGGCCGCGGCGATCAGCCCTTCGGCGGTGCGCCGCTGTTGCGGGGCTGCGATATGGCTGCGCTTGAGAGCGCCGCCAGCAAGCGCCGCAGCTGCGCTGTCTGCCACTGCTGGAAGTTCGCGGACGCCGGGGAGAGCGTCTCTGTCACGGTCAGGATCGGGATGTGCTCGGCGCGTGCGATTTCGTTTACGCGCTGAACGTCGGGGGTGACGTTTTGGCTGTTGAACACCCACACGGCGATCTTGTGTTCTTCGGCCTGGCGGTCGACCGTGCGCTTGTCCTTTGCGCTCACGTCGGTGCCCTCGGCGATCGCCTTGGCGAAGCTGTAGGGGGTCAGGAGCTTCAGGTGCAGATCTTCTCCCAGCGGCGTGAAGATGCTCTCGCTGTAGCCGACCGCGACACCGGCGTAGCGCCGGCGGATCTGCGCTCGCAGGCTGTCGTATTCGGCGAGATCCTTGCTCAGGAAGATCCGCTTGCGCTGGGCGAAGTAGGCGCCAGCGGAGGGATCTAGACGGTCGTAGTCGGCCACGATCTGATCGACCACCCGATCGAGGTGCTCGGGCGAGTACCACTGGTGGGGATTTTCGCCGCCACCGAGTCCCAGCAGCCGCCCGACGTTGAGCACGATCCGCCCAGAGAGAGGGCTCGCGCTCAGCAGCCGGGACTCCCATTCGTCGTAGCCGATCCCGTTGACGATGGCCATCTTCGCCTCGGCGAGGGTACGGGCATCTTCGGTGCTCGGCTGATAGCTGTGCGGGTCGGTCTGGGGGTTGGTGATGATGCTCTCGACCCGCACACGGTCGCCGCCGAGCTGGGCCGCGACCGAGCCCCAGAAGTTCTCCCCGGCAACCACCAGCGGCCTGCCGCCGGAGCCGCCGCTGGAGTCACAGCCGCCGAGCGCGAGCGCCGCGCTCGCCGCCGCGAGTGCTCCGAGCAACCTCATGCGAGCTCCCGTCATTGCCTTTTCTCCTCCGGCCCCCGCCGGCTGTGAAGTGCTGTCGCGAGCAACCCTAGCACAAGAACAAGACCCAGTCTTATTCTTGTGGTTTCCCGCCCTCACACACCCCAGTCGGCCGATCGAGCACGAGTCAATCGACGGCGCCACCGCGAAAAAGCGGCATCGGAAAGCCGATTTGTGAGGACTGCAACTATCCCGGTTGCAAAATGGTGGCGCTAGCGCCTAGGATACGGCCCCGCCTGCTGGAGAGCGGAGAGGTGCAGGTTCGGGGAGGGGGCTCGAGCAGTCAAATGCTCGAACGCCATGTGTGCCCGGCAGAGGCCGGGCACACATGACTCTTCTGGCATCAGTCACTACTCGTCAAGTCAATCGGTGGGGTCGTGCTCTACCCACTGAAAACGCCGTGTGCCGCGGTGACTGCGCGGGTGACCCGGCGGGCATCTATCTATCTCAAAGGCGTTCAGCTCGACTGGCCAGCGAGTGCGCGCCAAGGTCGGCTCGACTGTAGACGCCGACCGCGACAGCTCCTGCCACCACCAGCACAGCAGGCCACGCACCGATCAACAGCGCCAGCAGATGGGAGAGCACCAGCGCAAGCAGTGAAAGGGCGCCAAGAGCAGCCGCTGTCCTTGCTCCCAGCCGGGCGTACCACAGCCACCCGCACCAGAGCCCGCCGAGCGCCAGCACCACGCCTCCCAGTGCCCGCGATCCGCTGGCGCTAGCCATGGCGTAGCCACCGATGAAGGAGGCCGCGGCGATCGGTGCGGTGGGCGTTTGACGCACTGAGCCCAGACTAGCGCCGAGCAGCCACGAACGCACAGCCCCCACGGCCTTACAGATCTCTGCGAGCCCGAACAGAGCGCTCCGCAAAGCCGAGGGTAGGTTTCCTCCCGCTACCGAGCCCAAGGACAGCGAGCCAAGGAAGCGGTCGTTCTGTGCGGTGATGTCGACTTTGGTAATCACACGCCGAAAGGTAGGCGGCGCTTGGGTCGGTACGGTGCGGCGCGAGCGGACACTCGAGCGCTCCTGGGATCGCATCCCGAGCGATCCGGCCACTCACAGGCAGCGCCACAAGCCTCACAAAAATAGCTAAACGCAAGCCCAAACAGATTGTTTTAGGTTGTTTTTGTTCTCGTCTGACTTCATTAGTTCCCTATTTTCTCCCTCTCCTGACCTCTTCCATTCCCCATCTTCGAGGCTCTCCCCCGGGGCTTTTGCCGCTTTTCACTTTTACCACAAACTCACAACCTTCTACTTCTATGTGGGTGTTCTGGGTAAGGGTCGCTCCATCCTGGGCCACAAATTCGGTCGGCATCCGTTTTGGTGAACACAGATTTCCGTTAGCTCTCGAGGCCTGAGTAGAGCCCGTCTGGCAGGTCCAGTTCGAAGCTTTGTGTACAGAGGCGTCCGCAACCGCATCGAACGTCTGCTCGTGACCGGTCTTGGTTGATGAGGCCTTCCCGCCAGGTCGAGGTCGGTGGCACTGCCCTTGCAGGTTCTCATCGGAGAGGGAACGCTCGAGCTCGGCGTGAGCGAGCTGATCGGGGTCGGTCCTTCAAGCGCACCGAGAAGTTTGTCGCAGGTGGACCTTCGCTATCAGGAGGGCGTGATCCACGGAGCGTGTTCAGAGCAAGCTCTTGTTGACTTGAGCATTTGGCGTTGTCCCCTCGGCGCTCAGACAGTGGATCCTCTGAAGGCGCCCTCAGAGAGAGATCGATGAGCGGGGGCTCGAGCCCCCGCTGCTGGAGAGGGAGTGGGGTACTCGAGCCGCATCCGCTCTTCCCCGGGGCATATGGGGAAGCTTCTCGCCACCGCCCGCCAGCACCGCCGCAGGAACCCTCACGCCGCCAAGCACATCGCCGCACTCACCCACGCCGCACCGCCGCCAGCTCGCCCACCAAACGCCGCCCAAGCACCGCCTCAGCATCACTCAAGACCGCCCGGCCCGATCCGCGCCACTCGCCAACGCCGCACCACGTCGACCAGCACCGCCAGCCACCTTCGCGCCCCGCTCGCCCACTGAAACGCCGGCTCGGAGCACCGCCAGCCCGAGACGCGCCCCGCTTCACCGACTCCAGAGAGGCCGATCGCCCGACGCCGACTCCGCAGCAGCCCGAAGCGCGCGGCCACACCCCACGATCCGCTCGCCAGGGAAAGACCGCCGCCGCGAGCCACCGCGAGGCACCCCGGAGGCCACTCGAGCCGCCCGGGCGCCCCGCCGCCCCGCACCGTGAGCAGCGCGCCATCCGCTATTCAGCCGTCACTACCCAGTCACCGCCCACGTCCCTTCGCCTTGCGCTTCTTCCGCGATGGGTGAAGATCAGCATCGCCCCGCCTTACCCGCACCTTCGCCGCCCGTTTCGGGATCGGGGACCGGACTAGTTCGCCGTGCGCAATTCGCTTCTCACTCCGCATACACACAGAGGTTGCCCGGTTCGGCCTCCGGTTCTTCCACGTCCCCGCACATCCAGCCGTTTCTTCTTTGCATTCGCCTTCTTCAGTCCAATGAAGTGCACGTGTTCTTCGTCAAGCGCTTCAGCCAGCGGAATCGGAAAGGAGATCGCAAACCACAGAAAGATCAGAGCTATCCCAAAGAAAGCACCCACGTCCCAGTCTCGGTCTTACCGGAAGGCAGCGTTCCACCAGCCGTCCAAGGCGAGCCTTCTTTACCGTTGCATGCATAGGTCGGTTCAGGACTCGCAGATTTGAATTCCGAGCCACCTTCTTTACAGTTGGCGTCGCCTTTCGTCAATTCCTTGCTGGCGACGCTTACGCCATTCAAACCTTCTTTTCCGATTGCGCCGGGCGCACCAGCAGGCCCCGCAGCCCCAGCAGGCCCGGCCGGACCGGCAGGCCCCCGCGCCCCAGCAGCGCCCGTCGCGCCGTTAATCCCTTTAGCTCCTATCAAGGACTTAAGAACCTTAGGGCTTATTTGCTTAGTAGAAGTAATCATGTACTTCCTAGCAGCGTATGCTCCACCCGTCATAGCAAACACCAGCGCGACAAATGCAATCACCGTGCTGGCATGTATGTGTCGGACAATCCGTGAAATCATAATTGGTTATCTCCCCTTCATTAGATTGCTAGGTCTATTCCTGGAGACCGGCCTGCGGCCTCAACGCTCTTCACGACTCCACTGTCTTTCATAACCGTCTCGCACAGAGTGCTCGCTCTAGCCTTCGGCAGAGAATCCACGTCAGTTCCACCGTGGCGAGCAGTTACAGAAGAAAATCGTTGCAATATGGCGGTAAAGCTCACTCGCCCTCTCTCCCCGAAGACATCCCAGCTTTCCCGCGTCTGCGGGGAGATATTTTCTTCTTAGTTAGCCTGTGATTAGTTGGCTGATCTATCACGACAGTCGGCAAATTCGCCCCTCTATCAACGTCTCTCTCTTCTCAGGCCAGCGGCCCGCCGGGCCGCGGTCCCCGAGGTCGGGGCGGCGCGTCCCGGCACAGCCGAACGCGCCGCCCGCGAACCGCCGAGATCCACGCAGTGGATCTCGCCTCCCACAAGCCCACATCTGCTCGCCACGCCCGTGCCTTACGGCCGTGGCGAGAGGCGGATGAGCCGGGCCCAGCCGGCCAACGTGGAACGGGAGGGCGGCGCTCGTCGGCGACCCGGTTTGGGGGTGGGTGGCAGGTCCCTGCGATTTGGTGTGGATCAAGGCGACGCAAAAAGCCGGTATTTGCGGACAGCAGAACGGTGCATCCCGATATAGGGGCCGGGCTGCCGGCGGGGGGGGGG
>DATBPE010000226.1:0-11232 GCA_036561505.1 Solirubrobacteraceae bacterium | reverse complement strand
TGCCCGCTCTGGGCGGTGGCGTGTTCGATGAGCCCGACATTGCTAGCGATGTCTCCTAGGGCGGTCAGGTACGGCTTGATAGGAGAGTGCGTGCTTCGAAGGTAGTCGAGGTCTTCGCAGTAGCCCAGTTGCCTGGGCGGGTGGAGCTATGCAGGCAGGTCCCGCCGCGAAAGGCGAGCTCTTCTCCGAGCAACTCGTGCTGGGCGATCTCCACGATCAGGCGCGAGCGGACGAGGTCCTGCTCGACCTGAGCCTGCTGCGGCCAGGGCGTCTGTGTCGCCCACTCGTTCAGGTAGGCCTGTGAGATCACAGGTCCGGCTGCACCGTGATGTTCAGCCGCACGCCCCACGCGAGATCGGCTCTTCCTCGCGGCGGCTCTGAGGCACTCAGGAGGGCAGGCCGGCGAGCGGTGCCAAAGGGCTCAGTGGAGTGGATGGGGATGGGGCGCCGCGGCTTCAACGTTCAGCTCGGCACGCGCCCGTCTTGAAGCGCCTGGCGGTGGCAGTCAGACACCGAGGGCGGCGATCGAGGTGACCAGCACGCCGTCCGGGCGGGTATAGGTGGGGCTGTCGGCGACGATCACGACGAGTGCGCCACAGGCGGCGGTGGCCTGTAGGGACAGCTTGTCTCGGAGGGCGAGCAGGTTGTGGGCACCCTCCTCGACGCGGCTATGTCCCAGCTTGATCTCGGCCGCGATCCAGCGGCCGTCCGTCGCCTCGACGATCGCGTCGACCTCCAATCCCTTGTTGTCGCGGTAGAAGCGCACCCCTGCCCGATGTGGTTGCGCATAGACGCGCAGGTCGTGGATCGCCTGGGACTCGAACAACAGTCCGGCGAGCTCGATCTCGGGGCCGAGCAGACGCTGCGGCGTGGCACCGAGCGCGGCGACCGCGAGCGAGGGGTCGGCGAGATGACGCTTGGGCGTTGCCGCGAGGCGAACACGGGAGCGTAGAGCAGGCTTCCAGCTCTCCTGATCCTCGATCAAGAACAGGCGTCGCAGCGCGTGCAGATAGTCGTGGAGAGTCGACTCCGCGAGCGGTTTCTCGGCGACGCGAGCGATGGTGCGCAGGCTCGCGCCGGTCGCCACATTGCGAGCGTAGGAGCCGAGCAGACGGCGCACTCCATCGGGATCCCGTTTTACGCCGTCGACACGGGACACATCCGCGTCCACGATCACCTCGAGATAGTCCGCGTTCGCATCGAGTGCGTCGGCGGGCTCGAGAGCGAGGTTGTCGGGCCATCCGCCCACGGCCAGTGCCTCGATGGCCTCGGCCACACCGATCCTGTGCTGCTCGGCTGGGGCGGGCTCGCCGTCCAGGAGCGCACCAATCGAGACAGCACCGCTGGAAAGGCCGCGCTCGAGCAGCGTCATCGTGCGCATCCTCACGGGGGCGATCCTGCGTGCGCCGGTGTGGCCAGCCTCCTCGCTCTCGGGAGTGCTGGAGCCGGTGAGAACGAACAGGCCCTTGCCCCCAACATCGTCCACGCGCCCGCGAACGGCGTTCCAGATCCCGGGAGCAAGCTGGTACTCATCGATCAACCGTGGTCGCTCGCCATCGAGCACGAGACGGGGATCGGTTAGCGCAGCCGCAAGTGCCGCTCGGTCTTGATCCAAGCGCACCTCAGAAGCCGCAAAGCGGCGTGCGGTGGTCGTCTTGCCGACGGCCTTCGGCCCGGTGAGCAGGACAGCTCCATGGGTGCGCAGGCGCGCCTCGATCAGTTGCTCAACGACTCGTTCGCGGAGATTACGCATCGCCCTGCCGCTCCTGTCTGTCGGAGGGATCGTACCCAATATGAGATAGGGATTGTACTCAGTACGAGCTAGGGATTGTACTCAAGCCGATCACGGACCGCTGCTGACACCCGCGCGTGTTCACGCAATTCACCGGCCGGTGTTTCGCCTTGCCTGTAGCGTCCAGGCGCAACGACGCCCCAGCGCTGCCGCCTACTCACGGTATGCCGCGTGATGTGTGGCGCTGGGCGATCGCCGTGAACGACATCGCCGACCTGTCCACGCCCGCCAAGCGCCAACGGCCACCTTCGATCTCGCCAAGATCGGGGGCGCCGCGGAGTTTACTGCCGAGTCGGTAGCGCCCAAGAACAGATGCGTCAAGTTTTTTTGCCATAAAACTGGACAGATAAGAGGAAGCACGGCCCTTGTAACCATCGCTGTCGAGGAACATCGCCGCTCCAGCGAGTGGTGTGTGGTCGTCCCATCCGGCTACGTGGACTCGTCCGCCGAGCAGCTTCCCTGCACGCCGCAGGTCTGATGCGTTGCCAAGAAAGTCGATGTCACGGCTGACTACTGGCGCGGTCGCGAGATCGTCCCCCAAGCGATCTGCGAACTGGCCCAGCCACACCGAGACCGCCTGTCCTCCAACGAGGACAACATGCCGCTCCCTGACCACTTCCTCCAAGCGCGCAATGATGCGCTGCGCCTCATCGGGGCTCAGCGGGGATGTCGAGACCTCGATCGCGTCCAGTGCCGCGTGTGGCTCACGGTATGGCGAATCGTCTCTCAGGACAGCGAGCGGGCAGAGTCCAGATTGATACGGGCACGGCTCGGAGGAAACGCGAACCCCTCGGTTTCGCGCTTGAGCTGCGCCTCCGTCTTCTCCCCAGATCGCAGCGCCTCCACATCAGCGCGGCGAGCCCGCTCCTTCTCATCCCAGATCTCTTGAGGATCGACATGTTCCACCGGCACGTTCATGGCCCTTCCCAGGATAACGCCTAAATAAGAAGCTATCGACTCAATTCGGCATCCATAGAAGACTTCTTGAGCCTCCACGGATGCGCCCTGGCTCACTCCTCGATGCGGCCATCTTTCTCAGAGGCTGGTATCTGCTCCGTCTCTGGACACTCGGTCTCGGGCTTCGGCGCAAACGCTTCGTTGACCATCTGCAGCTCGTGCTCTGACGGCGCGTAGTGAGCGTATATGACGAGGATGCCTGCGGCCCGCAGGAGCTCACACCCCCGCCCAGACCTGGGACGGTCGAGCCCGCCACGAGACCCGTTAGACCACTAAAAACCGGCGAAGCTTGTCCGGAATCAGCGCCAGAAGAGGACACGAACCTGAACTTCGTCAAGCGGATCGTGGCGGGCCCAGGTGATGTGATCTACATCAAAGAAGGTCACGTCTACCGCAACGGAAAGCGTGAGAAGGACCCCTACATACGGCCGTGCGGCGAAAGCAGTCGAGAGTGCAACTTCCCAGTCCCGATCAAGATCCCGCCCGGACACTGGTTCATGATGGGCGACCACCGCGGCTTCTCAAACGACAGCAGATACTGGGGACCCGTCCCAATCGGATGGATCGTCGGCGGCGCCTTCTTCACCTACTGGCCCCCCGACCGCATCGGATCCCTCTAGCGCCAGCGCATCAGTGCAGAACCGAGAAAGCGCGACACGTAGGCACAGGTCTCGACAGGCGTTCCCGACGATGCGCTCGCAGACCTCGAGCGCATCTTGGATATATAGCTGTCGCATCGTATATACTTGGGTCATGGGTAAGCACTTGGTTGACATCGATGAGCAAGCTCTGAGCGCTGCGCGATCTGAGCTGGGCACTCGCACGATCAAGGAGACGGTGAATCGGGCGCTGCACGAGGCCGTCAAAGACCGGGAGGAGAAGGTCAAGAAGGCCTTCGAGGTGCTGGCCAGTAGCGACCTCGCTCCTCGCGAAGACGCATGGCACTGACGCATCTCCTCGACACGAGCGTTCTGACCCGCCTGCGTAAGCCCGAGATCCGCGCCGCGATCGAACCCAAGGCCCTACCAGGACATCTCGCGCGGGCAGGGATCAGCGACCTCGAGGTCGGGTATTCGGCCCGCAACGATTCAGAGTGGGATCGACTGGCCAAGGCGCTGGAAGTGTTCGAGCTGATCGAGACGACCGCCGAGCATGTGACACGCGCGCGACAGGTCCAGCGACTCCTCGCCTCCAGACACCAGCGCGGCGGTAAGGTCCCGGACCTATTGATCGCCGCAGCCGCTGAGACCCGCGGGCTTACCGTGTTTCACTACGACAGTGACTTCGATCAGATCGCCGCCGTGACCGGGCAGGCTTGCGAGTGGGTCGTTCCCGCCGGCTCCGTCGACTGAATCCGTTCACCAACATAATCACAACTAGGAGGCATCGCGGCCGGCCTCCCAGGCACAGGCCGCGGCACGGTCGAGCAGCATTTGACGCTCGCGGCTGTTGCCGGCAAGCGATACGGCGCGCTGTAGCTCACTCTGTGCTTCCTCGAAGCGGCCGAGCCTCGCCAGCAGGTCGCCCCTGACGCTCGGCAGCAGATGATAGTTCTGGAGCGAGGGCTCGTCGAGCAGCGGATCGAGCGCTTGCAGACCCGCTGCTGGACCGAAGGCGCTCGCCAGGGCGACCGCGCGGTTCAGCTCGACGATTGGCGAGGGTGAAAGCTGAGCCAGTGCCTCATACAGCGCGGCGACGCGCACCCAGTCGGTGTCCTGCGGCTCAGAGGCACGCGCGTGACAAGCGGCGATCGCGGCCTGCAGCGCGTACGGCCCGAGGGCGCCTCCGATTTGCTCGACCCGCTCAAGCGCCGCCAGACCACGCGCGATCAGGAGACGATCCCAACGGGCACGGTCTTGGTCGCCCAGCAGGATCGGCTCACCCTCGGGGCCGACGCGGGCCCCGAGGCGCGACGCCTGGATCTCCATCAAAGCGACCAGGCCGTGTACCTCCGGCTCTTGCGCCATCAGCTCGGCGAGGATACGCCCCAGGCGCAGTGCCTCCTCACAGAGCTCGGCGCGTATCCAGTCCTCGCCCCCGCTTGCCGTATAGCCCTCGTTGAAGATCAGGTACAAGACCGCCAACACCGAGGAGAGTCGCTCACCCAGCTCGCCCACCTCGGGCAACGCGAATGGGACCTTCGCCTCGGCCAGTGTGCGCTTGGCCCGCACGATCCGCTGCGCCACCGTGGACTCCGGGACGAGGAACGCTCGCGCGATCTCCTCTGTCTTCAGACCGCCGAGCAGGCGCAGTGTCAGCGCCACTTGCGCAAGCTCTGACAGGACCGGGTGGCAGCACATGAAGATCAAACAGAGCAGATCGTCGCCGACCTGCACCTCGATCGAGGCCTCGAGCTGCGCTTCGACGGAGTCACCCTGAAGCTCGAGCTCGCCGGCCAGCTGCTCGTGCTTTTGCTGCAGTCGTTTGTTACGGCGCAGCAGGTCGATCGCGCGGTGCTTAGCGGTGGCCATGAGCCAGGCGCCCGGGTTCTCCGGAACGCCTGCCTCTGGCCACTGCTCGAGCGCGATCACGAGCGCGTCCTGAGCCAGATCCTCCGCCATGCCGACGTCACGCACGATCCTTGTCAGACCGGCGATCAAGGCCGGCGACTCGATCCGCCAGACGGCTTCGATCGACAGCTTCTCTGCGGCAGCTCTCACCATTCGCTCGAACGTGCCGCTCGGACGTGCCCTAGCTCGCCGCCGCCGCTTGGACCTCCGGCGGGAAGTCCGACATCTCATAGACCTGGCGAACCTCGATCACGTCGCCCTCGGCCGCCGGGCAGCGCGAAGCCCACTCGACCGCCTCCTGCTTGGATTTCGCCTGGATCAGCCAGTAGCCGCCGATCAACTCCTTGGCCTCGGTGAACGGGCCGTCGGTGACGTTCGCCTTGCCGGAAGAGAAAGACACACGGGCACCCTTGCCAGCGGGGTGCAGCCCGTCGAGGCTGAGCAGGATCCCGGCTTTGGCAAGCTCCTCGTTGTAGCGGCCCATCCTCGACACGGCCTCGGCGCCCGGAGCCCAGTCGGCTTCGTCGGAGATATTGGGAATCATGATCATCATAAAGCGCATCTCTGTTGCTCCTCTTTAGTCGGTTACGCCGTGGCGCGGGCCATTCTCGACAGCTTCGCACCTTGGCTCTACCCGCACGTCGAACGAGCAGCGCCAGAATCGACACGCGTTCGCCGGAGATCGAGCTTGGGCCGCGCGTCTGGAATCTCCCAGATCCAGATCAAGGGGGCACCGATACGTGCAAGGTCATTTTGAAAGACCTTCTAAGGCCGAATGACCTGTGCGTTGGGGTGTGGCCGGTGAAAAGGCGCAGTGTGGTGATGTCTTCGTCTACTTCACCGATTCATTGGTACTTGGACGACTCGGCGATCCCGATCGCGGCCGGGAGCGCCAGTCTCAGTCCACCCAGGTGGGGTCTCGGCAGTGCTCACGGTGTGATTTCGAGTTTGCTGATGTGTTCGGCGGTGAGGGTGAAGTCGAACTTCAGCTCGACGGTCTCGCCGGGGAAGTTACCGTCCAGGCGTGCTTTGACCCTGTAGTCGCCTGTGGGGAGATTCTCGGTGTTGAGGATCGTCGTCGAGTAGGTGTACTTCGATGCCGCGCCGGTCTGCCAGCCGTGGATCTCGGCGGTCCCGCGATAGGTTTCACCCTCGTCGAGGACCGTCGCATCGTCGGTGAACAGCGCGAGGATCGCGTCGATGTCGCGATCGGCATCGAGGGCGAAGTAGAGAGTCACCACGTCTGGAACGGTTGTGGGCATGTCGTCTCCTCCAGAGGACGGTTGCTTTGGCAGGAGGTATATATATGCGGTTGCCCGGTCCCCGCCTTGGTTCAGCTCCTCCGCGGTCGACATACTCCCGAATTACCCCCAGAGGTACCCGCTGAGGGGGAGATCATCCTTGGCGGCGTCCTCCTGGAGATCACGAACGGATTGACGGTGAACCTTGCCCCGCCTGAGCTAGCCGTCTTGCCGGTCAGAGGATTGTCTCTCGCCGGTGCTCGGCGAACAGCGTGAGCGCGTAGCGCCCAGCGGGGTGCTCACGGGCGCGCTGCACGAGCGCCGCCATGGCGGGCGAGAGAACATCAGGCTGCGGTAGCGGGACGCCATACCCGGGTGGGACGGTGATCGAGGCGGACAGCGCCGCGAACGTCAAGTCAGCCGCGCCGAAGCGCTCGCCGCACAGGTACGGTCGGCCGTCGCTGAGCAGCTCTGCAACATGGTCGAGCTCGTCGAAGACCGCGGCCTCGTCGTCGATCTCGATCCCGGGGCGGATGTCGAGCACGCGCTTGACGTAGCGCTTGGCCAGCGGCCATCCGTAACGGATGAAGCGGTCCTCCCAGCCCGGTACGCCCGCGTTGTTGAAGCGCAGCGCGAGCTTCGGGTCGGCGAGCATGTGGACATACATCAGCCGCCGTCCTCTCGGCCCGAGCCCCTCATCCAAGCGCCGGCAGAGACACTCGACATCCTCGCGCGCGCCGGGCTCTGAAGGGAGGAGCCGGTGCTCCGGTGGTGTGCGCTCGTCGACCCAGGCAAGGATGTCCGCGGACTCGCCGATCGCGCCGTCGGGTGTCAGGAGGACTGGGACCGTGATTCCATCACTCGCCCGCCGCGCGAGGATCTGGTGGACGCCCTGGACGTGGCGCTCCTCGCGATAGGGAATCCCCGCACGCTCCAGCGCCCAGCGTGCCTTCTCGCAGTAGTGACTGATCGGGATCGTGATGAGCCGCAACACCGCAGGCAGTCTATGGCCACAGGCAATCAGCCATCTGGAGCATCGCCCAGCACACTAGCTGTTAACGCCTGACACACAGCCGAGTGGATATAGGAAGGCGTCAAACACCTAGGTCGCCCACGGGATCACTCCCGTGTGGCACCATCCGAAGCGGGTGAACGCGATCGCTTTGAGGGTCCCGAATACCGTGTGCTTGGATGCCAGAGCGAATGTGCCATCCACCCGCCCGCGGTAGCCGCGCTCTTCCAGGTGGATCGTGAAAGCGCCAAATCGCCCGAGGGTCCTGCGGTTCCTGGGTGTGAGAAATGACCGTGTTATGTGCAGGCTGTGGTGCCGCGGGCACTCATACACCGCGGAGAATTCAAGCCGGTCGAGCCGTTTGCCGTCAGGGACGACGCCAAGGACGATGCGATCGCCCTCGTCGGTCTGCGCGTAATAGCTGCCGGCGGCGGCTCTCGTGCTGCTCGAGGCAGAGGCAACCGAGTGTCGAGCGCTCCACGGGACGGCGCCTGTAGAGCACAAGCCATAACGTTGAGTGTCGAGTGTCCCCGTCAATGTGCCGGACATTCGAGCGCCGGTTGGGTCGATCGCTCCAGCGACAGTGTCGTTTTCTCGGCCCGCTGAGAATCTGATCGTGAAGTTATCGGTCGCGGTCAGCGGCCAAGACTCGTCGTTACTCAATCTGTGGAGTGGCTCGGTGATGAGATGACCCGAGCGGCATCGGTAGACAACGGTGGCGGCCAGTGCGGTGAGCCTGTGGCCGGCGGAGCCGATCACCAAGCCAATTGACTTTGCTTCTTTGCCGAGGGTGCCTCGCCAGACGCCTTCGAGGCGCCTCCCGGCGGGTGCCCCGGCCGGTCCCGCGGCGGGAGCGTCCGTGATTTTCTGCTCCGGAACGGGACTTAGAATTGAGGGTATGGGGGTGGCTTGGAGGGAGGGTTTGACCGCGTTGACCCATTCCCGGACCCATGAGGCGATCAGGTCCGAGCGCGTGAATACCGTTGGGTAGTGGGTCGAGCATTCGCCGTAGCCACGGCTGACGAGGCCGAGCTCGACCACATCGCTACCGGCGGGATCGAGCGCGAGCAGAGGGCCTCCGCTGTCACCGAAACAGACACCTGTTTCAAAGTCGGGCGGGTAGGTCGTACACAGCTCATATCCCTCATAGAACGGGGTGGAAAAGGCCTCGCTTTCGCAGAAGCCGGCCAGTTGCATCACCGTCGGCGCCCACTGGAGACGCTCGGTGACGTCCTTTGGCTCTTTTTCGGTCTCCCCCCAGCCAGCCACTATCGCCGAGGTTCCAGCTTCCAGCAGGCGCGAGTCGGATGGGTAGGAAGCGAGCGCGAGCGGCGGCTGCGTCGTTGACGTTGAGAGGATCAAAAGCGCGGCGTCGCCAATCAGGCTCGAGCGATTGAAAGCGGGGTAGATGACTACGCGGGAAACCCCGGATACCTGCCGTGGCGAGGCCGTCCAGTCGACGTTGCCCGTGACGACCGCGTACCCCGACGGTTCGTCGGGTTGACCGGTAGCTATCTGCTCCGCGCAATGGCCGGCCGTGAGGACGACGTTCGGGGCTATCACCGTGCCGCTGCACACCGATACGTTTTCCCCGCTCTTGTACGTGATGTAAGCGAGCCACGGGTAGGTGCCGTCTTGTGCTGAGGTGCCTCCGATGATGGCCGCGCGAGCGGAGGGTCTCCGCGGTTGCCGATGACGCCCTACGCTGCGTGTAAGCGGGTGGGCTCGAGCACCCGGCGGCTTGGAGGGATGCGCCCATGCCGGCGTCTGGTACGCGACCAGCGCACAGCTCACTGGCATCGTCACGAGTAGCCGCCAAGCAAATTGGCAGACCCTGCGCAACGGAATCGTAGTCTGACGACGGTGGATCAACTGGTCCCCTCGACTGCACGCTCGCAGAAGCGCAGGAGCTGGTCAACCCGATCGCCGTGTGCGGTGGCCGGAACTGGTCTGTCTTGCCAGCGACCGTCCCTGTGGTCGGGCTGGTACTCGCTGGTTGGCTGCCTTGCTGGAGGTGATCGACCAACCGGTTCCCGACGCGCTTGGCGCCTTCGCGTCTGAGGGTTTGCCGACACGGCCGATGCTGCTCGATGATGGTGACATCTACGGGTGGCGGGCCCCGACGCTCGCCAGATGGGCTGTTGACAGCATCCGAGCTGTATCGGATAATCTGATTATGGCTGAGATCTCGGCGACGGATGCATCGAGGAGGTTTGCGGACATGCTCGACGCGGTCGAGCATCGAGGCGAGACCTACACCGTCGTTCGTCGCGGACGCGCGATCGCGACCATCACTCCAGCGCACCGCACCAACCTGGCCGATTTGCGCCAGTTCCTTCGCGCCCATCCGCCCGACGAGGAGTGGGAAAGAGATCTCGCTGACGTGCGTCGTTTCGTCGGCAGCGCTCCGATGAAAGACGCGTGGAACGACTGATCCTCGACGCCGGTGCGCTGATCGCACTGGAGCGCGGGCACAGCGACCGGCTGGACGTGCTCCCTGACGACGCGGATGTCGCGATCAGCGCGATCACCGCCTCCGAGCTCTTGGTCGGCGTGGAACTCGCCGACGACGAACACCGAGATCCTCGACGGGAGCTCATAGAGGGCACGATCGAGCGTGTCGAGATCATCGCCTTCGATCTCGCGGTCGCCCGCCACCACTGCTCGCTGCTGGCACACGCACGCCGTGCGGGGCAGCCCAGAGGAGCACACGACCTGCAGATCGCGGCGACCGCGCGAGCCACCGACAGAACGGTGATCACCACGGACACAACCGCGTTTGAGGGACTACCGGGCGTCAATCATCGACTCCTCGGCTGACCGGGGGGCCTCCCGGACACACACCCGGCCCCTCTTGCATCCTCGCCGAAATCGGGCTAGCGCCTTCGCCAACCGATGAGCGACATCTGATGATTCTGCTCGAGGACATCCGCGCGTCACTGACCAAGCGTCATCGATCTGCGCGATAGCGGTCGCACCCGCCAGGAACCCGTGCCCGTCACTGCCGCGCGGGGAGATCGAGGAGCGACCGCCGACCCTCGTGATTTGATGTGCTCAGGTGATAGTTAGAGCTGTAGAGGATTGTCGGCAAATTTGGTTGGTGGATGTCACTGGCTCTCTCTTAGTGCCAAGGTGCTAGGTCCGTAGCGAAGCCTCATCGAGCCGCACTTCTATTACCCGAGCGACGCGATCGATGTCGGCGTCGTGGGCGAGTAGCGTCGCGCCTCTGCGCCACGCAACGGCCGCGATCAAGCAATCGAGCATCCCACGTGGAGTGACGCCTGCGGCGCGGCAGCGGCGGTAGATCCGCACTGCGGCGTCGAAGTCGGTCACCGGGTCGAAACTCAGCAACTCGAATCCAGTCAACAGCCGGCGCAGATCTGCCTCTCGCCGATCGTCGCGCGCACCGGCCAAAACCTCCGCGATGACGGGCTCGGTAACCGCCAGGGAACCGTCCGTTTCGATCAATTCTCTAAGGCGATGGTGTGGGGGGCTGCCTGTCGCGCGGTCATACTCGACCCAAGCGGAGGTGCCCGCGAGGATCACGCGGCCGCGTGCGGGGGAACGTCCGCCGGCACCCCGGCGATGGCATCGCCAGCGCTTCCTCGCGCGTCATCGGCTGCCCGGCAAGGTGGCGCAGGGCGAGATCAACGGCTGCCGTCTTGGTGCGGACGCCTAACGGTTCAAGATCGCTTGGACGTATGTGTCCTCGATCTCGAT
>DATBPE010000225.1:0-2630 GCA_036561505.1 Solirubrobacteraceae bacterium | reverse complement strand
GCTGTCGCGCTCGCGGAGCCGGATCTGGCCATTGCCGAACTGGGACACGATCCCAACGACGCGCTGGCGATGGATCCAGAAAACGAAATAATCGAGGAAGACAACCGTTTTCTGTAAAGGTCTAGGGGGACACAGCCGGCTCGGTAGATCCACCTCGATGGGTCTACCCAGCCGCTGTTCCGGGCGGCTCTCCGTGCGAGACGCCACCTCCCCTCTAGCAAGCGGATTCTCGGAGAGAACTGTCATTTAGCAGTACGTTTCTGGAGGGGACTGGGGTGTCGTTCATGGATGGTCGTGAGCGCGGGCGGACGGGAGCCAGATGACTCACGTGCGCTACGTGTCGGCTTCGCGGGTGCAGGATCTGAAGAGGATCCTCAATGCACGCGATATAGCGATCGTGGAGACCGTGGCGCAGCTGCGGTTTGTCTCCGGCGCCCAGTTGCGGCGAATTCACGTCAGCTCAGGCACGGCGCTCGGGAACGAGCGGGTGGCGCGCAAGCTGCTGGCGCGGTTGGTGGAGCTGGGGGTGCTCGATCGCTTGGAGCGTCGCATCGGCGGACCGGGGCCGGGCGGATCGGAGGGTTACATATACGTGCTGGCACTCGGCGGCCAGTCGCTTGTACACAAACGCCAGATGTCTGCCCGTTCGCGCCGGCGCAGGGTGACGGCTCCCGGTCAGATGTTCGTCTCTCACACGTTGGCGCTGGCTGAGATTCACACCCGCCTGATCGAGGCTGAGCGGGACGGTCGCTGGGTCATCCAGGAGCGTTTGGCCGAGCCGGCTTGCTGGCGGCGCTTTACGATCGCCCAGGGCGAGCAGTCGATTCTGAAGCCCGATCTCGCTGTGCGAGTGGCCCACGACGAGCGCCGGCAAAGCTTTCTGATCGATGTCGACCGAGGTACCGAGGGAACCAGAACACTCGAGCGGCGTCTGCGTATCTACGGGCAGTATCGCGAGCACTTGCGAGGCAGCGAGCGGCGGTTTCCTCAGGTTCTCTGGCTCGCCCGCACCGATAAGCGTGTGCGGGTGATCGCCGGTGCGCTGGGTTGCCTTCCAGAGGAAGCCTCTGGCTACTTCCACGTGGCTCGCTTCGAGCGCGCCATCGAGGCGATTACGCGTTTACTATAAGAGTGAGTGCAATGCCGGTTTGGACGAATCGGCAGGCCGACCGAGCCAACCGGATGGCGGGTGGGCTGAATCTGTCCAAGGGTCTGACTGATTTGAGATGGCACATGAGTCCCTCCTTCATCGTGACTCGCTGGCCGCGCACGGACTGCTGACCGAGACCGGGGCGATGCGCCGCGGTCCCAAGCAACACGCGCGCGAGCAGATAGACGCCGTGCAACGAGAGCGTCTGGTGTCGGCAACCGTTATGAGCGTCGCGGATGTCGGCTACTCCGGGCTCACCGTGGCACAGGTGATCGAGCGTGCCGGTGTCTCGCGCCGGACTTTCTATGAGCTCTTCAAAGACATCGAGGAGTGCTTTCTGGCGACTTATGAATTCGGCATCGAGCAGCTCTCGGCGCTGGTTGTCGAGTCCTACCGCGAAGAGTCTTCCTGGCGCGAGAGCATCAGGGCGGCCTTGGCGACGATGCTCGGCTTCTTCGACGTCGAGCGGGGCTGGGCACGACTGCTGGTGGTCGAGGGGCTCGGTGCCGGTGAACGGGTCTTGGCGCTGCGCGTGAAGCTGATCGAGCGCCTGGCGCTAGCGGTGGCCGCCGGCCACGAGCAGGCGGCCGGCATCGAGACACTTCCGCTCGCCGCCGACGTGGTTGTCGGCGGAACGATCTGGGTCATCTACTCACATCTGATCGACCGTCCGAACGAGTCTTTGATCAGTCTGCACTGCCCGCTGATGGCGATGATCATGCTGCCGTATCTAGGCAACGGCCAGGCCCACCGCGAGCTCGCACGCGACTGAGCATTCGCGTCCAGCAGGCTGCCGGCCGTCGGATCAGGCGGGGTGCAGCTCTGGGTTCACAGTCTGCTGAGCGGTGCCACGCTCGGGCTGGTGGCCTCGGTGGCCCCGGGCGCGAACAACGCGCTGTGCGTAGCGCTCGCGCGATCGGGCACGAGCAAGGCGCTGCCCGTGATCCTCGGGGCGGCGCTCACCGACTGCGCCTATTCGATGCTGTGCTCGCTGGGCGCGCTGCAAGCCATCCATCTGCAGGGATGGATCCTGGCCTGGTTCTCAGTTGGGTCGCTGCTGGCTGCGGCGATCCTGATCTGGCCGACACACAAACCAGCCTTCGGTGCTCGCAGCGCGGGCTGTGTGGCAGCGTTGAACCCGGCGACGGCGGCCCTGTGGATGGGTATGAGCTCGACGCTCGTCGCCTCCGAGAACGCGGGATCGATAGCGCCTGTGGCGTTGGCGTTGGGCACTTTGATTGCCACTGGCGGCTGGTTCTCGACGCTTGGCTATGTGAGTCATCGCCTCGAGCATTACCCGATCGGCTCCGATCGTCTGGGACGAATCTTCAGTCTCGCCTTGGTGATGTTGGCGTTCGCACGCGCCTGCCTGCAACTGCATGCGTGAACAGGCGGCTGTTCACGTTGCCTTCGGGGCCGGTGCCCGCGGAGTCTAGGGTCATCCCGCTCGCGTGAACTGAGCGTAGTCCGTTACCGAGCC
>DATBPE010000224.1:0-3020 GCA_036561505.1 Solirubrobacteraceae bacterium | reverse complement strand
CACCGCACCGAGCGTGTTCATCACGTAGTAATAGAGCAGGTACGCGACGCCGGTGGCGCCGGCGCCCAGCGCGACGACCGCAGCCATCGACGTCAGCGCGAGGTGCAAATGGGGCAGCGACGGAGCCGCGATCGGGATGGCAAGGATCACCGTCGCGACGAGCTGTCCGATGCTCACGTCGAAGACGCTGACGTTGCGCATCTTCCGGCGCTGGTAGATCGCGTTGGCCGCATATGACAACGCGGCCACGAGCACCGCCATGGCTCCAAGGAAGTTGCCCGAGATACCGTGGGCCAGGATGTCAGGCAGCACCAGGATGACGACGCCGGCAAGACCCACGACAACGCCGATGTAGCCGACGCCGCTCGGCCGCTCCTTGGGCATCGCCCAGAAGATCAGCACCGCGGTCCACAGCGTCGTCGTCGAGTTCAGGATGCTGGCGAGGCCGCTCGTGATCCGCTCTTCTCCCCAGGCGATCGCGACCCAAGGCACGATGGCGTTGGTGACCGCCATGAACGCGAACGAGCCCAACCGGGTCCGCCAGCCCTCGCCGAGAATCGGCCGGCCCATCGCCTTGACGATCACGGCCAGCGCGATCAGTCCCGATACCGAGCGGATGAGCAGCAGCACGGTCGGGCTCATATCGTGCACGGCGACCTTGATCAGCAGGAACGAGGAGCCCCAGATCAGCGCGAGCCCCGCCAGAGCGAGGTAAGGCTTCAGGCCAGGACTGTTTTCAGACACGCGTCATCCACTCGTCTGTCGAGAGCACCAGGGTGACGGGGCCGTCGTTTTCGATGGTGACGCGCATATCTGCTCCAAAGCTGCCGGTCTCGGTCTGTATTCCGCGTTCGCGAAACTGCTGCACGAAGACCTCGTAAAGCTGTTCCGCGCGCTGTGGATCACCCGCTTTGAGCAGGCTCGGGCGCCTGCCTCGGCTCATGTCGGCGAACAGCGTGAACTGCGAGACGATCAACGCCGCTCCTTTCACGTCGACGACGCTGAGGTTCATCCGACCCACCTCATCTCGGAAGACGCGCAGGTCGATGACCTTGTCCGCCAGGCGCTTGACACTTGCTTCATCGTCATCAGAGGCCGCACCCACCAACAACACGTATCCAGGCCCGATCGTTGCACCGCGCTGGATGCCCTCCTCGTCCCAGCTCACGGAGCCGGCGGTCACGCGCTGGGCGACGATCCTCAAAGTTTCATTCGCGTGGCCGGTAGGCCGGATTCACTCCGGCCGTCACCCTGCGTCCATTGGGCACCCACGCATTGTTGGGAGAACTCTCGATAAATCTCATCCCGGGGAGGATGAGCAGCCCCGTCGGCGAAGCCGACCGGGCGATGCGATCAGTAGGTCCCAACCTGCTCGCGCCTGGCGCGCAGAAGGAACCGCCCAGGTTCCTTCTCATATTTCAGACTTTTGGTCCGAAGTGCGGTTCGGCGTGGACCAGCGAGTCGATGTAGCGGAAGCGCTCGTACCGGTGCTGCAGCAATTCCGCGGTCGGCTGCTCCAGCAGCGGCTGCAGGTGTCGATGCAGCGCTTCGTCGAGCGCGACAGCAGCCGCGTCGTAGTCTGCGCTGGCGCTGCCTTTGGGCTCGGTTACCACCTCTTCCACCACGCCCATGGCCAGCAGGTCGCGCGAGGTGAGCTGCAGCTGTTCCGCCGCCTCAACCTTGCGGGCGTTGTCGCGCCAGACGATCGAGGCGGCGGCCTCGGGAGATGCGACCGAGTAGATCGAGTTCTCGAGCATGATCACGCGGTCGGCAACGCCCATGCCGAGCGCCCCGCCGCTGCCGCCCTCGCCGATCACGGCGGCGACGATCGGGACCGGGATCCGGAACCACTCCATGATCGCCTCCGCGATCGCAGCGGCGATGCCCCGCTCCTCCGCGCCGGCCCCAGGGTAGGCGCCCGGAGTGTCGATCAGGGAGATGATCGGGAAACCGAACTTCGCCGCGTGATGCGCGAGGCGAATTGCCTTGCGGTAGCCCTCGGGATGCATCATCCCCCAGTTCCGGGCCACGCGCTCTTTCAGGCTGCGGCCCTTCTGATGCCCAAGGAACATGGTGGTGCGGCCGTGCCACGTGCCGACGCCGCCGACGAGCGCCGGGTCGTCGCCGGAGAGCCGGTCGCCGTGGAGCTCGATGAAGTCGGGAGCGAGCCGGCGGATGTAGTCGAGCGAGTACGGGCGGTCGGCGTGCCGGGCGAGCTCGATGACCTGCCAGACCGTGAGGGTGGTTTCATCCGGCTTGCGTCCGTGGCGCGTCATGGATACATCTCGAGCAGGTGGGCGAGCAGCCGGCGGAGCTCGGTGCGTGGCAGCACTAGGTCCACCTGGCCGTGGGCGAGCTGAAACTCAGCGCTCTGGAAGCCCGGCGGCAGGTCCGCGTACGTAGCCTGCTTGATCACGCGCGGCCCGGTGAAGCCGATCGCGGCGCCAGGCTCGGCGACGTTGACGTCGCCCAGCAGCGCCAGCGACGCGGCGGTCCCGCCAAAGGTGGGATCGGTGAGCACGGAGAAGTACGGCACGCCGGCGGCGTGCAGGCGGCCGAGCGCTGCGTTCACCTTGGCCAGCTGCATCAGTGCGAGCACGCCCTCCTGCATGCGGGCGCCGCCCGACGCTGAGATCAGCACGTAGGGGATGCCCGAAGAGGCGGCCTGCTCCATGCCGCGGGCGAGGCGCTCGCCGGCGACGATCGACAGCGTCCCGCCGACGAAGCGGAAGTCGAAGGCCGCGAGCCAGATCGGGCGTCCCCCCAGAGTGCAGGTGCCGGTGCGAACGGCCTCGTTGAGTCCATCCTCGAGCAGCTGCTCGACCACCTCCTGGTACGGCTTGGGCACCTTCCAGTTCAGAAGGTCGTGCGACCGGACATCCCCCCAGCGCTCCTGCCACGAGCCGCGGTCCGCGACCAACGCGATCCAGGCGTCCGCGCCGATGCGGAAGTGGTGGCCGCATTCGGTGCACACGTAGTTGTGCTTACGCATCGTCTCGAGGTCGATCGCGACTCCGCAG
>DATBPE010000223.1:0-5608 GCA_036561505.1 Solirubrobacteraceae bacterium | reverse complement strand
AGGACGCTCGCGAGGTCAGCGCCGGTTATGAGTGCGGGATCGTGCTCACAAACTTTCAGGATCTGCGCGAGGGCGACGTGTTGGAGACATACGAGACACGTCTGCAAGAGCGCGAGCTCGCCTGAGACGAATCCATTGAGGGACAGGGACGAGTAGGATGGCTTCGGACCGCATACGCCGAGTCGACGAGGCGATCCGTCAGGTCATCGGCGAGACGGTTTCCAAAGACTTGAAGGACCCCCGGGTGGGATTTGTGACCGTGACCGACGTCAGGACAAGCAACGATCTGAGCCATGCGCGCGTATATGTGAGCGTGCTCGGCGAGGACGAACAGCGCGAGCAGAGCATGGACGGCCTGCGCAGCGCCCACGGCTACCTGCAGGCTCGCTTGGCCGGCGAGCTGCGAATGAAGCGCACACCGACACTCGAGTTCGCATACGACCAGACGACCGACCGGGCGATGCGCCTGGAACAGTTGATGGGGCAGACGGAAGCCCCCAGCGATGAGTGAGCGCGACAGCAACGGAGCTCGCGAGCAGGTACTCGAGCGGATCCGCACCGACAGGCACTTCGTGCTTGCCACCCACGAGAACATCGACGGCGACGCGCTCGGGTCGCTGCTGGCGATGCACGGGCTGCTCAGCGCGCTGGGCAAGGACTCGCTGATGTTCCTGGGCCCCAACGAGTACCCGCTGCCCGACGAATACAGCTTCTTTGAGATGGGCCAGTTGATCCAGGTGCCCCCAGCGGACATCGCCGATCGCACCGTGGTGTTCTTGGACTGCGGCAACATCGACCGCAACTCCGCCGCGGTGCTGCGCGACGGCGCGCACCTGCTCAACCTCGACCATCACCACGACAACACAAACTTCGGAACGGTCAACCACGTCGTCGCGGACGCCTCCTGCACCGCGGAGATCGTGTGGGATCTGATGGGCGATCTGGGTGTCTCACCGACCGGTGTGGTCGCCGACGGGCTGTATGTCGGGCTGATCACCGACACCGGACGCTTCATGTACGAGAGCACCGGGCCACGCGCGCACGAAATGGCCGCCCAGCTGATCACCGCCGGGGTCGACGTGCAGCGCATATACCGGCGGCTGTTCGAGGAAATGCCGATCTCAAAGCTCGAACTACTGGCCCTGGCGCTCGGCCAGGTCAAGCGCTTTGACCAGGGCAGCCTGACGCTCGTCTGCCTCAGCGCCGAGGACTTCAACAGCGTCGACGCCCACACCAGCCACTCCGAGGGCATCATCGATCACCTGCGTGCCGTGGAGTCCACCAAGGTCGCGGCGCTGATACGCGAGCTGCTCGACCCCGAGCGCAAGGGGCAGCGCAAGATCTCCCTGCGCGCAACCGATGACTCCGTCGACGTGTCGGCGATCGCGCGCGTGCAGGGTGGCGGCGGCCACCGCCGCGCCGCCGGCTTCTCGACCACGCTGAGCCAAGAGGAGCTGATCGCCTTTCTGCGTGAGCAGGTGGCCCTGCAGCTCTCCCTGGCGCCCACCGCGGCGTGATATTCGCCTGTGGCGCGGGCGGCGAGCATGGCCACGCCCGAGGGCGTCATCCTGATCGACAAGCCCGCGGGCCTCAGCTCCCACGACGTGGTCGCCACGGTACGCCGCGCGCTCGGGGGAGCCAAGACCGGTCACGCCGGCACACTTGACCCGTTCGCGACGGGCCTGTTGCTCGTCCTGGTCGGTAGAGCCACCCGCATCCAGCGTCACATGATGGAGCTGACAAAGCGCTATGAGACAGTCGCGCAACTGGGGGCAAGCTCGAGTACCGGCGACACCGAGGGCGAGATAACCCACACCGGCGTGCTGCCGCCCGATCCGCCGCCGCTGCCCACCGGCGAGATCCGCCAGCGCCCACCGATCTACTCGGCTGTGAAGATCGGCGGGGAGCGCGCCTACAAGCGGGCACGACGCGGGGAGAGCTTTCAGATGCCCGAGCGCGTGGTCAGCGTCTACGGCTTCCGCCAGCTCTGGCGCGAGGCAGACCCGGAGCATCCCGCTCTACAAAGGGCTGCCTTTCAGATCGAATGCTCGGCGGGAACCTACGTGCGTTCGCTGATCGCAGACCTCGGGGACGCCTACTGCCTACAGCTGCGCCGCACGGCGATCGGACCGTTTCTGCTCACCGACGCCGTCCCGGCACCCGGCCGCAAAGAGACCTGGACCCCGGCGCGGATCGTTTCGATCGAGCGGGCGCTCGAGCTCGCCAAGGCCGCGGGCGCACCTTCACAATAGGCTTAAAGACGTGCGGATCACACTCCTCTCAGAAGTCGAGCCACGGCCGCGAAAGATCGCCGTGGGCACCTTCGACGGCGTGCACCTCGGCCACCGCGAGGTGATCGCTCACTCGGACAGCGTGCTCACCTTCGACCCGCACCCAACCTCCGTGGTCGCGCCGGCGCACTCCCCCAAGCTGCTGACGAGCCTCGAGGTCAAGGCCGAGCTGATCGCCGGGCTGGGAGTGGAAGAGCTGATCGTGATCCCCTTCGACGAGGCGTTCGCCGCCCGCAGCGCACGCCAGTTCATCGAGGAGGTGCTGCTCGAAGCTCTGCACGCCGAACGCGTGTCGGTCGGGGAGAACTTCCGCTTCGGGCACAAGGCCCAGGGCGACACCGACCTGCTCGCCGCACAGGGGGGCTTTCAAACAGAGGTCCATCCGTTGCTTGAAATGGACGGGGAGATCGTCTCCTCTAGCCACATCCGGGGACTGGTCGCAGCCGGCGAGGTGGATCAGGCCGCACGCCTTCTGGGCGCGCCCTTCCAGCTACGCGGCGAAGTCGCCCACGGCGAGAAGCGCGGACGACAACTGGGCTTCCCGACGGCGAACCTGATACCCGAGGAGGCGCTGGTATGCCCCGGCCACGGCGTCTACGCCTGCCTGGCAGACGGTCGCGCGGCGGCTGTCAGCATCGGTGTCCGCCCGACCTTCAACACCGGCCGCGGCGAGCTGATCGAGGCATACATCCTGGACTTCGAAGGAGACATTTACGGCCAGGAGCTGCGCCTTGACTTTCTGGAGCGCCTACGCGGGGAGCGCCGCTTCGACAGCGCCGAAGCGCTCGTCGAGCAGATGCACGCCGACGTGCAGCACACCCGTCAGATCGCCGCCGCAGGATGAACTGAGCCCACGGCGGTCTGCTACCGTTTGCCCCGCCATGAATTTGACCACTGAGCGCAAGCGCGAGATCGCCACCAAGTTCGGTTCAAGCGAGCAGGACACCGGCAACACCCGGGTGCAGATCGCGCTCTTGACCGAGCGCATCAACCACCTGACAGAGCACCTGCGCGAGCAGAAGAAAGACCACCACTCGCGCCGCGGCCTGCTGATGCTCGTGGGACGCCGCCGGCGCTTCCTTGACTACCTGCGGCGCACCGACCTGGAGGGTTACCGGGCGCTGATCAAGGAGCTCGGGCTGCGCAAGTGAGCGTCCTCGAGCCCGGAACGGCGGTCGCGGATTTCACACTCGCCCGCGAGGACACCGAGAAGTTCACCCAGCAGGATCTGCAGGGCCACACGACCGTTCTGGTCTTCTACCCGTTCGCGTTCAGCCCCGTCTGCACCGACCAGCTGCAGATCTACGAGCGCTCGCTCGCTGACATCACAGCCCACGGCGTGAAGCTCTACGCGGTCTCCTGCGACTCCAGTTGGGCGCAGAAAGCGTTCCGGGAAAAACTCGGGGTGAGCATCCCGCAACTGTCTGACTTCGAGCCCAAGGGCGCCGCCTGCAGCGCCTTCGGCGTGCTTCACCCCGGCGGCTTCGCCCAGCGGGCGCTGGTGATAACAGACCCCCAAGGGGTGGTGCGCTGGAGCTATGAGGCGCCCTCCCCGGCTGATCTGCCGCCCGTACACATGATCCTCGGCGGCCTGAAGAACGTTTGATTTAGCGGCGAGCGGCCCCGCACCAAGAGGATCACCAGGACCCGAGCGACAGCACGCCACTGGCGGGCTGTCCAAAGCGGCCTTTCGCTAAGCTGCTTGAGTTCGGATATCAAGGAAAAAGAGAAACGCTCCACCGACCGACGGGTGGGGAAGGAAGGCATAAGATTATGAGTAGTGACACCGTTACACGGGTCTCCGTGGAGATTGCAGGCAGCGAGATCTCCTTTGAGACCGGCAGGATGGCCAAGCAGGCCTCCGGCGCCGTCGTCGTCCGCCAAGGCGACACGATGGTTCTCGCCACCGCCACCGCCGGCGGGCTGCGCGACGTAGATTTTCTCCCGCTGACAGTCGACGTAGAGGAGCGCATGTATTCCGCCGGGAAGATCCCCGGCTCGTTCTTCAAGCGTGAGGGACGTTCGGGCGAGAAGGCGACGCTGACCGCGCGCATGATCGACCGTCCGCTGCGCCCGTTGTTCCCGAAGGGCTGGCGCTATGAGACCCAGCTGGTAGCGATCCCGATCTCCGTGGACCACGTCCACCCGTATGACATCCTCGCGATGAACGGCGCCTCCGCTGCGCTGGCGATCTCAAACGTCCCGTTCGCCGGCCCCGTCGGCGCGGTCCGGATCGGCAAGATCGACGGCAACTTCGTGGTCAACCCCAGCGAGGAGCACCTCGCGGGAGGCGACGGCGACGGAGCCTCCGAACTGGACCTGGTCGTCGCCGGATCCGAAGAGGCGATCCTGATGGTCGAGGCCGGCGCAAACGAGGTATCCGAGGCGGAGATCCTCGACGCACTGGACATCGCCCACTCGGAGATCAAGAAGATCTGTCAGCTACAGCGCGAGCTGGCCGAGAAGGTCGGCAAGGAGAAGACTGCCGTCGAGGCGCCCGCTATCGACGAGAGCCTTTCGGCTGACATCCGCTCATCCCACGGCCAGGCACTGGATCAGGCCACCCAGGTCGAGGACAAGCTCGAGCGCCAGGACGCCACCAAGGCCGTCGAGACGGCGATCCTCGAGCAGTATGCCCCCGCCGCCGGCGAGGGAGCTTCCGAGGAGGAGCTCGTGGCCACCAAGCAGAAGCGCGCCGCGGTACAGATGGCCTTCGACAAGCTCGAGAAGGCGATCATCCGCGAGCGCATCGCGGTGCACAAGAAGCGCCCCGACGGGCGTGCCGAGTCAGAGATCCGCGACATCACCATCGAAGTGAGCGTGACCCCGAGAACCCACGGCTCGGCGCTGTTCACACGCGGGCAGACCCAGGCGCTGAGCGTCGCCGCGCTGGGCACACTCAAGGAGGAGATGCGCCTCGACACGCTCGGACTGCAAACCAAGAAGTACTACTTCCATCACTACAACTTCCCGCCGTTCTCGGTCGGGGAGGCGGGCCGCATGGGCCCCAAGCGCCGCGACATCGGCCACGGGGCGCTGGCCGAGCGGGCGCTGGTGCCGGTCGTCCCGAGCGTCGAGGACTTCCCGTACACGATCAGGGTGGTCTCTGACATCTTCGAGTCAAACGGCTCCTCCTCGATGGCCTCGGTGTGCGGCTCTTCGCTGTCGCTGATGGACGCCGGTGTGCCGATCAAGCGTCCCGTCGCGGGTATCGCGATGGGTCTGATCAAGGAGGGCGATGACTACACCGTGCTGACCGACATCGCCGGTGTGGAGGATCACCTCGGCGACATGGACTTCAAGGTCGCCGGCACCGA
>DATBPE010000222.1:0-59828 GCA_036561505.1 Solirubrobacteraceae bacterium | reverse complement strand
GCCTACAGGTCGAGGACCGGATCGAGCTGCGCCTCTCGGGTGATCCCGCCCTGATCGCCGCGGTGAGGGCTCACCGCGACTACCTGCTCGGCGAGACGCTGACCGTGGAGCTCGAGCTCTCAGTCGGCCCCGCGACGCCGTCTGAGGTGGATTACAGCGAGCACACCGAAATCGAAGGTCTCGAGATCGAGATCGCTCTGCGGCCAATCAGTCGCGACTGAGGGCTGGCTGGGGAGTCAAGCCACGAGGGCTGGCTCTAGTTCGGTCTCGATCTTCTTCTTGGGGTAGGCGCCGATCACCGTCTTGACCGGTGTGCCGCCCTTGAAGAGGATCATCGTGGGGATCGAGAGCACCTGATACTGCGCGGCGGTCTGCTGGTTCTCGTCGATGTTGAGCTTCACGATGCGTAGGTCGTCGCGCTCGCCGGCGATCTCCTCGAGTACCGGGGCCACAACGCGGCACGGTCCGCACCAGGGAGCCCAGAAGTCGACCAGCACCGGCTTGTCGGCCTCGATCACCTCAGCCTGGAAGTTGGCGTCTGTTACTTCGCTCAAGTTGCCTGCCATCGGGATCTCCTCTGTGTGAATACGGTCGCCCCTATCACTATACAAAATGAAGGAGCTTTTTCCGGTGAGCGGAGGCCAATTGGATCTGGCCGGTGCGCAGTGGGACAATAACCGCCGTGAGTGAAGTGAATATGCACAGAGAGTCCTGGTCGTGGTCGCCGCCGCGAACGTCGCACTGGTCCTCCTCGACTGGCCCCATCCCTCCAAGCTCTCGAGTGTCGGCGGGCTGCTGGTTTGTGGTGAGAGCGTCCTGCTTGCCTACTGCCGAGACCCAGCCAGATTTCATCGACCGGTCACTCGCGCACAGGTGCCCCAAGCGCTGGCGGCGGCGGCTGGGTTTCTCGCTGTGGCCCTGCTGCTGGCGGTGTCACGCTAGGTGTATCTGAGCTGGATCAGCACCGGGCAGTGACTCCCGGCCGGTTTCGGCGCGGCGGCTCATCCCCTACCCACGCTGACCGTAAAGCCTTCCATGTAACGGACGATCGGTGGGTGGATGCCCGTCAGGGCGCCGAACAGGTGCGGTGAAATGTAGACCTCGATCAGAGCCGCGATCACCAACACTGGCAGTGCGATCGCGACCGTCACCAGCGTCGCGGCGAGCAGCTGCTCCCACTCTCCCCGGCGGGAGGCCATTATCCAGGCCGCCAGCGGCAGGAACAGAGCCATCAGCTCGGGGATCGCGTGCGGGAGCAAGCCCAACAGCAACAGCATCGGAGAGACCTTCAAAAAGTGCGCCAGCCCTGCGAGCGTGTGCCCCAGCACGTAGGCCTGCACGCCGAGCGAGAAGGTCGTGGCGCAGGCGACGAAAGCGATTGCGAGCTTGCCGCCGTGCTCGTGGACCCAGCGCGAGACGCCGCGGTGATGCTCGGCCTGCAGCGGCAGCGAGCTGCCCGCGATGAAGCCCGCCACGCAGGCCATCGCGTGCAGGGCAAGCACAAGCAGGTTGTGGCCGAGGACGTTGCGGACGTCGTGGAGGTCTCCGACCGCAAGGGGGGGCTGCAGCGAGACGACCTGTTCGTAGCCGGAGTAGAGCTCGGATATGAGCAGTACGGCCAGCAGTAGTCCCAGTGCGGCCAGAGCAGACCCGGTCGCCCAGCGGCCGATGATCCTGTTTGGTTGACGGCGCCAGTCAGTGAGCGTCGTGCGGGTTCGGCGCACACCGTGCACGAACGCGTAGCTGGAGGCATCCATCACCTCATGATCGGCCGCTTGCATGCCTTACCTGAGCGTGACACGAGCTTCCAGACAGGCGGCGTCACACCGCGGGTGCTACTCGGCGCGCTTGGGGACCTCCGACCCAGGCGACCCGAGTTCCCGGGCCGTCTGGGTGGCGCTGTCAGCCCGAGTGTCGCCGGAGGGCGGCTGGCCACCGAAGCGCAGCTTGGGCACCAGGAACATCGCCTCCGCGGCGATTCGCCAAGACATCTTGCTCTGTCCGCGCTGGCGGTCGCGAAATACGATCGGGACCTCCACGACACGAAAACCGGCGCGCACCGCGCGGTAGGTCAGCTCGACCTGGAAGGCGTAGCCCTGCGAGCGCACACTGCCGAAATGAATCGCCTCGAGCACCTCGCGACGAAAGCACTTAAAGCCTCCGGTCACGTCACGCACCGACAGGCCGAGCACCAGCCGCGCATAGGTTGACCCACCCTGGCTTATGAAGCGTCGCAAAAGGCCCCAGTCGGTCACTCCACCGCCGGTCACGTAGCGCGATCCGAGCGCGAGATCGGCGCCACCGCGCACGGCCCCCAGCAGGTGCTCCAGATCGCGCGGATCGTGGGAGAAGTCCGAGTCCATCTCCATCACGTATGCAGCGCCGTGTTCCAGCGCGTAGCGAAAGCCGGCGAGGTAGGCCGGCCCGATGCCGCGCTTCTGGGTACGGTGCAGGACTTCGATCCAGTCGTGCTCAGCCGCCAGACCGTCGACGATCTCGCCCGTGCCGTCGGGCGAGGAGTCATCAACCACCAGGATCCGAAAGCCGCCGGGGGCCGCCTGGCGCAGCACATCGGCGGCCGTCGTCACGATCGCCTGAATGTTCTCCGACTCGTTGTAGGTCGGGAGGATTAGCCATGCTGGGTCTGTCACGAGGCGTCGTACCCTAGAGCGTGCCGGGGGTTCGTGTGCCGTTCACGCCCGGTGCCCTCACAGTACGCGCAGGCGCAGCGAGAGATCGACTCTGTGAGCCTTTGACACCGGATGCCCCTTGATCGTGAGCGTCGGACCCGGCACGCTCGCACCGGAGCCCGTGGGGACACGCACCACCGAGAGCGTTGCGAGCGGACGCCGACCGAACGGCTCGATCTCGTAGGTGCCCTGAGCGGATTTCGCAAAGACGCGTTTGACCTGCTGAAGCTCGGGTCCCTGGGTGGCCTCAGACAGCTTGAGAAGCTCGCCGGAGAGATCGAACAGGAATTCGGCTTGCTTGCCGTAAGAGGGCAACGCCAGCTCCCACTCCCCGCCCGGCGCAAGCGTGATCCCCCAGTGCAGATCGATCCTCTGAGAGTGGAACTCGTGGCGCGTTTCGATCGAGTTGCCCTCCTTTGCCAGCTGGCCGACAGCCATCACTGAGTGGATCGGTCCGGCGTAGGGCAGATCGGGGTAGGGCTCTGATCTGGGGGTTGTCACTCTGAGGCTGCCGTCACTGGCGGTGGCGGTGACACTCATGCTCGCGTACTGACCCATCTGCGAGTCGAGCACCGTGTGACCGTGGCGATCGCGCACGCGCACGATGAAGTTGGCCACCCCTTCCCCGCCGGTCGATCCAACCGGATGCTGACGGCCGTCGAACAGGCGGCAGAGATCGATTCCTCCGTAGGGAACCCCGTCGTGATTGTGCACGAGGATCGCTGTCGAGTAGGACGGGGTCGACACGGCCAGTCTCTGGGTGTCCGGATCGAATGAATACACCGGCGGCGGCGGCTGGGCTTTTACAGAGCCGAGTCCGAGTGCGATCGCCTGCGCGGCGTTGCTGGCCATCCTTGCGGCGAACAGCGTTTGGCTGTCTTCGCTCTGCGGGTGGGCCCTGTCGCCGAACTGCACCGCCGGCGCCAGGCCGTTCGGGTCTTCTTCGGCCCATCTCTCATAGAGCTCCAATCCACGGTCGAAGAACCAGCGCGCGTGAGCGCTCATCGTGCTCGCGTGCCAAACGGTCGGCGTGCGTGCTATCGCCAGCAGACCCTGCTGGGCAAGCGCGAAGACCTTGCCGATGTAGCGGCGGCGCGATCCCAGGCCCGTATCCCAGTTCAGATAGCCGGCGTGGGTCCAGTAGCCGTAGAGCACACGCCAGGCCCAGGAGCGCAGAACCCCCACCGACCAGGATGGCAGCGGTTCCATTCCGGCGGCCAGCGCCTGATCGTAGTGACGCACGGCGTCGATCGTCTCGTTTGCGTATTCGGCGGCGTCGAGATTGAACGCGACGTTCGGTGGCCAGTTGGGCAGATAGGAGAAGTGCCAGCCCGCTCCGAGATTGGGTGTGTCGCCCGCCACCTGTGGTCTGGTCGCGTGGGCGGTGAAGCGCAGCATCTGACTGCGGTAGTCCTGGCGCAAGAGCTCCGGGCTGCCGGTCAGCTCACAGTCCAGTGCATACAGGGCGCAATTCCAGTTGAGCTGGTTCAGACGAATCGAGGGGTACCGAAAGAAGGACCCGCGCGCGCACGATGAGACGTGTTCGACGATCGTCTGAGCGGTCTGTGCGTCCATGCCCAGGGTGGCGGCGACTCGCCACGCGGCGCTCAGCGCCTCGGCCACTTGCGGGTCGACCGCCTTGTCCATAGCCGCCTGCGGTTCGTTGAGGCTCTCCGTCCACCCTGGTATGTGGAACATCTTGTCGCGCTCGGTGAAGCTGTCGCCCACCGTCCGCCACGGCGACGGGCTCGCGAGCAGAACCGACACCAGCGACAGCGCCCGGGCGTCGTTGCGAGACGGCCCGGAGTGCCCCACCGCCGCAGCGTTCGCGTGCACTTGAAGCATGCGGGCGTTGACCAGGGTCGAGTAGCCGCCCACCGTCGGATGGTAGGCGCCACGCACCTCAGACCAGCGATCCACCAGCCGCGAGCTGATCATGTCCATGAAGGACAGGTAGGCGCCGATATCTCCGGCGGTAGCGCTCGCCGGCTGGGCCGTGAGCAACGAGCTAAACGATCCCGCCATGCCGCTGGCGAGCACGGTGCGAGCACCTAGCGCCATCGCTCCACGGCGAGTCAAGAGCCGCGCGGTGCGGTGTGGATCATCCATAGCCAGGCCGGCAGAATAGTCACGCAAGGAATGCCGGTGAGCCACCACCACGTCCGGCGAGCGCTCGCCAGCCCTCATCGGGCACTCTTACATGACCGCATGAACTCTTCGCTATCAAACGGTGTGATCGCCGACGCGCTGGAAGAACTGGGCGACCTGTATGAGCTGGATGGAGCGATCGTCCATCGCGTGCTCGCCTACCGCACAGCCGCCAAGGCGGTGCGCGAAGCGTCGGCGTCGGTCGCCGCGCTGGCACTGCAGGGCCGCGCCACAGAGCTGCACGGGATCGGCAAGACCCTGCAGGAGAAGATCGCCACGCTCGCACAAACGGGCGCTATCCCGGCGGCGGAGAAGCTGCGGGCGAAGTTTCCGCCGGGTCTGATCGCGATTACCCGGCTGCCCGGCCTGGGGCCTAAGCGCGCGCGGCTCCTGCACGCGGAGCTGGGCGTGGACTCGTTGCAAGCACTGCGCGAAGCCGCGCTGGCCGGCCGTGTGCGCAACGTGCGCGGGCTCGGCCCGAAGTTCGAGGAAGGCGTGCTGGCGGCGCTCGATGAGCTGGACGCACGGCCGGCCGGCGCCAGCGCGCCGCGCATCCTGCTCCCACGCGCAATCGAGCTCGGGGGGACCCTGGCCGCGGAGCTAGAGCGCATCGGCGGAGAGGGTACGCACGTCCAGCTCGCCGGGTCGGCCCGCCGGCAGGCGGACAGCGTCAAGGATCTCGACCTGATCGCGACCACTACCCGCCCGACCGCGCTGGCCAAGAGTCTTGGGAAGCTCGAGGAGATGGAGCGGGTCAGCTCAGCCGGCAAGGCCGGGGCCAAGGGCCGGACACACTCGGGTATCGGTGTCGACCTGAGGATCGCAAAGCCCGGGCAGCTGGGCAATCTGCTGCAGCACTTCACCGGCTCGGGCACACACAACGCTGCGTTGCGCGAAGCGGCTGTGCGCAGCGCTCTGCACGTCTCCGAGTACGGGATCCTCGATGACGCCACGGGCGTCACCCACACCTACGCGAGCGAGCGGGAGGTCTACGAGCACCTCGGTCTCGCCTACGTCGAGCCGGAGCTGCGTGAGAACCGCGGCGAGCTCGAGGCCGCGCGCGAGGGGACGTTGCCGGAGCTCGTACAACTGGAGGACATCCGCGGTGACCTGCACAGCCACACGGTGGCCTCCGACGGCCACAACACGATCGAGGAAATGGCGCTGGCCGCGCGCGAGCGGGGGTATGAGTACCTCGCGATCACCGACCACTCGGCCACACACGGCTTTGGCAACGATGTCTCACCCGAGCAGCTGCGCCGCCAGATCGAGCTGGTCCACGAGGCCAACGATCGCATCCCGGGTATCCGGCTGTTGGCGGGCAGCGAGGTGAACATACTCCCGGACGGTTCGCTTGACTACGCGGAGGATCTGCTGAGAGAACTGGACTGGGTGATCGCCAGTGTGCACACCTCTTTTGGTATCTCAGAACAGGCGATGACCGAGCGGATGATCACCGCGATCGAGCATCCGCTGGTGGATGCGATCGGCCATCCAACGGGTCGGCTGATCGAGCGCCGGGCGCCCTACGCGATCGAACTGGAGGCGGTATTCGCGGCGGCCGCAGATACCGGGACTATGCTCGAGATCAACGCCAACCCCGACCGTCGCGACCTCTCCGACGTGCATGCCCGCGCGGCCCAGCGGGCGGGTGTTCGGATCCTGATCGACTCCGACGCCCATCGCGTCCAGACGCTTGGAAACATGCGTTGGGGGGTGGCCACCGCTCGCCGCGCATGGCTGAGCGCAACGGACGTGGCCAACACACGCCCCTGGCCGGCGCTCGATCAGCTGCGCAAGCGCGCCAACAGCTGATCGGCCACGAGCCGGTCCAGTGCACGGCGAGTGAAGGGCGCGAGCGCCACACGGGCACGATCGGCGTATTCGCTGGAGGGTTCATCAAGTGCTGCACGCAGAGCAGCCGCGAGGTCCTCACCCACCAGTCGCGGGTCGAGCTCACGCGCGATCGGCAGTGCGGCATAGGGGCCGGGAGCCGGTGTGCTCACGAGCTGGCAGCCATCGGCGAGCGCCTCCAGCTGTGCCTGCCCGAAATCCTCTCGACGCGGCGCGCAGACGAACACGCGGGCCCGGCGTAGCAGCGCGCGGTACTCGGCCTGAGCAAGCATGCCCGTGAACCGCACACCCTCGGTTTGCGCGCTCACGCCGAGCCCTCCCAGCTCGCGGCGAAGGACGCCCGCCACGAGTAGCTCCTCGGAATCCCGGCGCGCGGCGGCCCACGCCTGTAGCACTCGGTCGAGGCCCTTCTTAGAAGGATTTGCGGCATAGGTGATCGCGGCCAAATCACGCGTGGAGGCTAGTGGCCCAGAGGGCTCCACCGGCACTCCCAGCACCAGCGCACGGTCGCTGTCACCCGGCGTGCGCGGCGCCTCGGCGAGCCCCTCCCGACTCAGCGGCAGCAACAGCGGCGCGGCCGCCAATCGGCGGCGCTCGAGCCGCCGCTGCCAAAGACCGTGACGACCCGGGCGATTACCTGCCGCGGTCGCGTCGAAGCGGATCGCGCCGGGCCGCGGCCACAGCAGCGCCGCGGTAACTGTCGAGTAGATGACCGCGTGCGCCGGAGCGCCCGCCAGTCCCGCACGGGCGGCCCGACGCGCGCCGGCCGCCCACAGCAGATCGGTCAGCATCATCGTGCGCACCTGGGGCTGTGGCTTTGTGCTTGCGATCTGGACGCTGGCCCCCGCCCGGCGCAGCGATTCGCAGAGCTCGGCGTCGGCCAGGCGCAGACCGCCGGTGGAGCCCAGCGAGACGATCAGGACATCGAGCATTCAGGTGGCTGCGCCGTTTATCCGTTCGGGACGTAGCGCCTTGAAGCCGGGGGTCCGCTGCAGTGCCATAGGGCGAAACGGCGATGTGTGCAGGATGTAGAAGCGCACGCCGTCACGCTCCTCGATCGCCGCCACAGCCGCGTGCTGACGGCGCCAGGCTAGAGCCCAGATAATCGCGAAGCCCGCGCCGATCCCCGGTATCTGCGGTGCCAGAAACGCCAGCGCTCCAGCCACAACGGTGAACAGCAGCAGAGGCCACAGGCGATTGATCATCAGTGCGCGGGGGCGATGCTCGGGAAGCGTGGTGGTGGCCTTGGCGGCGGCGAGCAGTCGTGCGATCGGCGGACTGGTCTCCGCGCGGCGCCCGAGCCACAGGCCGATCCCGACGGCGATCACCCACCAGCCGACCAGTGCCAGCACGAGGTTCGTCTGGTTTTCGCTGGCTCCCAAGACGGTTACCGCCGCCAGAGCGGTGGCCGCTCCCGCGCTCAATAGAACAGTCGTCTTGAGGAATTCGACGAAGCGCACTCTGTCAAACCACAGTTAGAGCAGCGCCTCGAGCAGCCGGCGCACACCACTGGTCTCGGCGATCGTCAGGTCGGCCAGCTCGGCCAGCTCGGCAGGCGTCTCCTGCGAGGCGACCGCCACACACAGCGCGTAGCCGAGGGAGCCCTCAGCGGCCAGCGAGCGAAGGCCACTGAACGCGTCGACATCGGTGCTGTCGTCGCCTACGTAGACGGCCGCCTGAAGCGTCTCTCCAGCCAAGAGCCGCCTCACCCCCAGCCCCTTGTCCACCGCCACTGGAGGACGCACCTCCAGCACCTTGCGTCCCCAATGGGTGACGAACCCCTCGCTCTGGGCAAGCGCCGCGATCTCTGCCACCGCGCGCGCTGCCAGCTCTTCGTCGGGTGCGCCGCGCCAGTGGAAGGCGGCGATCGTGTCCTTGTCCTCGCTGCGCACTCGGATCTGCTGATACTCGCTGGTGTAGACACGCGCAGAGAAATCCCGTACGCGAGCGGTCCACGCTGCCAGCTCTGGGTCTACTTCTGGCCTGGTCGCCCCAGGGTGCAGCAGCTCCCCTCCGTGGTTGCCTACGTAGGCGATGCTCCCGATCGCGACGATCTGCCGCGCGGTGGTGGCGCGCCGGCCGCTGACGCAACCGACCAGCCGGTAGCGCTTGGCGATCTCGATCAAGAGTGCCCTGGTGGTCTCGCTGACATGCGCGTCATCGGCGTGTCTGACGATCGGCGCGAGCGTGCCGTCGACATCGAGCAGAACAGCGGCGGCGGCTGGGTCGGCGCGCAGAGGCTCCAGCGCCTGGGCAAGCGCGGTGGTTGCTGACACGAACACTAGTATGGCGCCTCATGGTCGCGAACCGGTCGCTCAAGCTAGCGGCGATCGGCACCGCGGCCGGTTTCTTCAGCGGACTGTTCGGTGTGGGCGGGGGAACAGTGATCGTGCCGCTCTTGGTGCTGTGGCTCGGATACTCCGAGCACGAAGCGACCGGCACCTCGCTGGCGGCGATCGTCTTCATAGCCGCTTTCGCCGCGGCTACCCAGGGCGCTTACGGCAACCTGCACGTTCTGGACGGCCTGCTGATCGGAGTGCCCGCGATCGCCGGTGTGCTTGGGGGCACCTGGCTGCAGCGCAGGCTCGCCACCCGCACGATCTCGCTGCTGTTCGCGTGTGTCCTGCTTGCCACCGCGGTGGAGTTGCTGGCGCGATGATCGCTGCCGCCGCGATCGGTCTGCTGGCCGGTGTTATCGCCGGTCTGCTGGGCGTGGGCGGCGGGGTGCTGTTCGTTCCGTGCCTGGTCATCCTGCTCGGCTTGGGTCAGCATCAAGCCGAGGCGACCTCGCTGCTGGCGATAGTGCCGGTGGCGATCGTCGGAGCGATCAGTCAGGATCGCCACGGCAACGTGCGCCGCGGCGACGCGCTGCTCATCGGTGGGCTCTCGTTGGTAGGAGCCACTGGCGGTGTGGCGCTCGCGAATGTGCTTTCGGGCCCGACTCTGCGGATCGCATTTGCGCTGTTGACGCTCGTGGTCGCTTTTCAGCTGGCGCGAAGAGCATTGCGTGCACCCGCGGCCAATGGCAATCCGGCCAGAAATGATCAGGACTCATCCGATTAAGGCGTAGACTGGTGGTATGGGACTCGACAGTCCGAGCCATATTGCGTTTCTGGTCGTGATCCTGCTGCTGGTGTTCGGCGCCAGGCGACTTCCCGAAATCGGCCGTTCGCTGGGAAGCGGTATGCGCGAATTCAAGGACTCGATCAGCGGCGAGCCAAAGCAGAACGCGCAGACCACCCTGCACCAGGCGACACCCCCGCCGCCGCCCGCCGCCGAGGCTTTCGGCACCACCGAGCAGCAGACTCCGGTCGAGCCACCCCGCCAGGGGTAGACGCCAGAGCATCACGGGCGGGGGGGTCACTGTTCGCCCGGCGCGATATCCGAACGCGCTCGGTCGGCGATGATCTGTGATGGTGGATCGTCCTGTAAACATCTGCGCCGGGCCGTTCGGTGCGATCTACGACCTCTATATCGAGCGACCTTGGCTGATGCGCCTGATCGGACGCGTTATCTGGGGCATCGACGCGTCGGTGCTCTACACGAGCATGAAGCCGATCGGCCAAGTCGGCCACGGCGCCACGATCATCGATGTGCCCTGCGGTGGCGGCGTCGCCTTTCGCGCTCTGCGCCCCGAGCAGAAGGTGCGCTATGTCGCCGCCGACATCTCCGAGAGGATGCTCGAGCGGGCTGAGCGGCGCGCCAAGCGCTACTCGTTGGAGCAGGTCGAGTTTCGTAGCGCGGACATGACCGCGCTGCCCTTCAACGACGATGAAGCGGATCTGTTTCTCTCCTACAGCGGGCTGCACATGCTCGAGGATCCACAGAGCGCGGTGCGGGAGATCGCACGTTGCCTGAAGCCCGGCGGCGAGTTGATCGGAACCACCTTCCTGTGGGATGAGAACTCACGCTCGCGGAGGCTGTTCCAGCTTGGTGCCCGCCGCGGTCATCCGCTGCCACCGACACGGGAGGACCTGCTCGGCTGGCTCAGCGCCGCTGGTATCGCCGAACCGTGGATCGGGCCGCAGAGTGCTTTCGCTGTTCTGCGTGGGCGCAAGCCCATGGGATGAGAGCCAGCGTGCGCTCACTCTCGCCTACCGACCTGGGCTCTCAGGGAGCGCCGTTGTGAATCGATCCGCTCTGCACTGCTTCGAAGGCTGACCCGGGTACCTGCTTGAGTTGTTCCAGCTCAGCTTCGTTCCAGTGGCGATCGGGCGCTCCTGTGATGTACCAGCTCGAACCGTTGTCGGCGACGATCAGCCCGTAGCGCTTCAGTGCTTCCAGGATGACGCGCGCTTGGCCGCGGTAGCTCGAGAGATCGAAGCTGGCCTTCAGGCGCAGCCGCAGCCCCATCGGCGGCAGATTTGGATCGGAGCTGCCCGAGGCAAAATGCGTCGCCGGATGAATGAAGCCTTTCTGTGTGCGAGCGACGGTGACACGCAGCGCATGGTGGATCTGGCCGGTGCGCACCTCGTCGTAGCGCACAAGCAGCGGAAAGATCGGCAGGCCGGCGGCGTCTGCCGATGTCCAGCCGTCGGGCCGCAGAGCGTTCGAGCGCAGGTTGAATACCGCACCTGAACCCGCGTCCCATCGTTTGCCCGCCCGACTGGCCCCGTAGAGCTCATAGAGCTTGCAGGCGCCTCGTTGCAGCACCAGAACATGCCTGTCGCCTTCTTCGCCGGCCCCCTCCACGGGAGCGTTCTGGGGAATCGGGTAGGGCCCAGGGTCGGATTCTTCGCCGTAGGCGGTGAAGGTGATCGGAACCTTGTGCTGGCGTGGACCCACGACGGTGTAGGGGATCCCATAGCTGGGATTGCGGCCGAAGTCCGGGTGCAGATGGAGGCTCGCGCCGATGCTCGCTATGTAGGCCGCGGAGTCGGGGCTCACCGGCGCATGAGTGATTTCCTGGTTGATCGGATTGTTGGCGGGGAAGATCGGGCAGGAGTACTCGCGGGTGCCGCCCGGCGCCAGCGCGGGTGCCGAGGCGGCACAGCCGATGAGGATCGCGACGATCGTCACACAGCACGCCAGGGATGAACGACGGTGTCGCATAGCAAACACCTTATGCATCAGAGGAGATCCTGCGGGAGTGCCTGGACGATCATTGCCGCTCCTCGGACGTGGTTAGACTTTGTTTCACACATGCAAGGCACGGATGTCAGGCGGTTGATTGGCAGGCTCGTTGCGATGGTCTGGCTGGACTGGTGCTCTCTCCCGCGACTGCTGGCGCGATCACTTTTGGCACCGATCTGAGCAAGCCGGCCAACACCCCTGGGTTCACCTGCAGCCAAGGCGTCTACAACCAGTTCCTCGGCCAGTTCCTGTATGGACCGTTTGGTGGAAATTGCATGTGGTCCTCGATACCGCTCGGATCTACCGAAGCGCTCGAGCCGAGCATAGGCGGCACGGTCACGGCGGTCCGCGTCAAGGCAGGCGCGGTCGGCGGTCAGATGCAGGTAGACGTGATCCGGTTTTTGACGAGCAACGGGGTCAACCCGGGTACTCCTAACCTTGCCTGCTGCTTCGTTGAGACATACGGACCGATCTTCTCCGCAGCCGCCAATACGACGACTACCGTGCAGACGAACCTGCACATGACAGAGGATCCCTTCCCGCCACCGGGGGACCTGACGACAATCGCCACCAACGACGTCCTTGCCTTGAGCGTCTTGGAACCCAACGCCCAGATACCGCTGTACGCGACCAATAGCGGAGCCAACGATCTCAACGTCCTCAGCTACGCGTGGTACCCAGCCCCAACCGCGCCGACGGTCCCAGCACCTAGCCCCAATCCGATCTCGGGGTTCGCAGACATGAGCGGCTTCCAGGTGCTGATGAACGCCGACTTGACACCCGATGGTGGAGCCCCGGGCGCAGGAGGCGGAACTCCAGGCGGCGGCGGAGCGGCTAAACCAGCCATTCCGATCCTTCAGCAGCTGCCCCCCGCGCTCACCTTTCCGAAGCTGGCCTTGCCGGTTGCCAACGGCAAGGTAGCCCTGCCGTTGCAATGCGCAAATGCAAACTGCGTAGGCAACGTTCTATTCCAGAACCTCGGGCAACCTGGCGCGACGATCGCCAAAGCAAAGAAGCGCAAGCCGAAGACGATCACCTACGGGTCGGCTCCCGTGAGTGTCACCGCTGGCGCCAAAGCGACCGTGATCGTCAAGCTCAACGCGAACGGCAAGAAAGCGACCAAGGCACACAGGAAGCTCAGCGCGTGGGCCAACTTCACCTTCGGCTCGGTCAAGCTCAGCAAGCGAGTTACGCTGACCCACTGACATCCGCGGCCGTTGGAACGGCATGAGCTCGCTCGCTGTTTTCGCCCACCTGGGCTGTATCGGCGGGCACGTGGTTACCGTTGGAGGACGCTTGGATGCTCTGAAGGACCGCTGGGCGAGCCTCGGCGATGAGCGCCGCCCCGCAGTGCCAGCAGTACGCGGCCCCGCGGCTGTGCACCGCGCCACAGGAGCTGCATTGACCGTCAATTGCCGCCTCGGCGCTCGCTAGCAACCGTTCGATCTCGCCCAGCTCGCCATCGGCCTGTTGCAGCTCGGCCGCTCGGCGCGCGAGCACATCGAGGCGATAGTGGTCACGGATCGCCATCTCATAGGTGAGCCCGCCCAGGTCCCAGGTGAGCGAGGCGACTCGTTCGGCCAACTCTAGGCGACGCTGGCGCAACCCCGCCAGCGAGCCGCCTCCCAGTGACGAGCCGGGGCCGGCTGGGGCGTTTTCGGTGCCTGACATCTGGATTACCAGTTCGCGCTCTGGCTAGCCGCCGGTTTCGATCGGCGCGATGCCGTTGGCGAGTTTGTTGACTTCTTCGGTGTGTCGCTTTCCGGTCGATGAGCCGAGCTTCTTCAGACTGCTCGAGTCGAGCTTGCGCGCTTTCGGCGGCGGAGCCTTCGCTTCCTTGACTTCCAGCTCCTTTGCTTCCTTGACTTCCGCGGCTTCCTGGGAACTAGAGCTGTGAGCGGCGGGGCTGGAGACGGCCTGGGTCGATGTGCTACTCGTCTGGGTGCTCGCAGCTGCGGGCGCCGCCACGGCGCCGAAGCCGGAGGCCTCGAGCTTGACCACCTGCGGACTTTGGTTCTTGGCGGCGGCCCAATGGCCGATCAATAGCCCGATCAACCCGGCCAGCAGTAGCGCGCTCAGCAGGCCGAACACGCCCGAATAGCGCTGTGTCCAACCGCCTGGGTGATCGCTCTGGAGCTGCGCAAGCGAGCCTGACTGGGCAGTCAGGATGGTGGGCGCGCGCAAATCCTGCTCGGCTAGTAGAACATCCAGAAAAGGCAGACGGACGGGCGAGACAGGCTGTCCACACGCCAGGCAGTAGCGCTGATCGGAGGTAATTGGGGACGAGCAGTTGGCGCAGACAGCGGTCGGCTCAGAGGGGGATGCCGGGACGATGTTCATCAAGCGACCTTCTCAGCATGCGTTCGCCGCGACGGCCGCTTGCTCACGGGCGAGCTTGGCGCATTTGGCCTCGGCGCTCCGATAGGGGGCAAACGCACCACAGTCCAAGGCGGGCAGAGAGCGCATCTCATCCGAAGGTCCCCCGCACATAGTCGCGCGTGCGCGTCGCCCGCGGTTCACCAAAGACCTGCTCCGTTGTCCCGTACTCGACCAGATCGCCGAGATACATAAACGCGACCTTGTCGGCCACGCGCCGCGCTTGAGCGAGGTTGTGCGTGACGATGACTACAGCCAACTCCCGGCGCAGCTCACCGATCAGCTGCTCGATCGTGTTCGTGGAGATTGGGTCCAAAGCGGAGCAGGGCTCGTCCATCAAGAGCACCTCTGGACGCGGAGCGATCGCGCGGGCGATGCACAGCCGCTGCTGCTGACCTCCAGAGAGACGCAGCGCTGGACCGTCGAGGTCCTCGCGCACCTCCTCGTAGAGGCCCGCGCGCTCGAGCGCGTCGATCACCAGCGGCTGTAGCTCGCGCCGTCCCGGGCGCTTGCGCGATTGTTCGCGCAGCGCGAAGGCGACATTGTCGAAGATCGACATCGGGAACGGGTTGGGCTGCTGGAAGACCATCGCTACGCGGGCGCGCAGCTTGGTGTCTTCAAGCTCGTCCACGTCCTCGCCGTCTAGCAGGATCCTGCCGTTGCGAGCAGCGCTCGGGGTCAGCTCGGTGAGGCGGTTGAGCGTGCGCAAGAGACTCGTCTTGCCGCATCCGGAGGGTCCGATCAGCGCCAGTACCTCGCCTTGGTGGATTGACAGTGATACCGACTTGACCGCGTGCTTTTGCCCGTAGCTGATGCTGACCTCTTCCAGGCGCAACCGTTCTGGTCCACCCGGCGAGTGGACTGGCCTTACCGCGACGCGCTCGCCCACCGGACGCACCGGTGTAGGGGTGCGATCGAGCACGATCGTGCGCACCGGCGGGACATTGGGCTCGGTTGCGATCGGACCCGGCGCAGTCGAGGGAACACCGGGGCGTTGCTCGTCTGCGTGCGTCCAAAAAGCGTTGGGCAGAGGATGCTGCTCGGCGCCGTTGGTGTGGCGGCAACCGCTGTCCGGGGTGACCCAGGAGGACTCGGCTAGCGGCGTGCGCTTGGGATTGAGGAGTGTCTTGTCAAAGCTCATATGCCATATTCTCCATCGAACTAATCAGATTACTCATATAGTAGCCACAAGGGAAGTCTCATAAGCCTCGATAAGACCGGACAGGGCGCCTCATACGATCGCGCTACCGACGGCAAGGCCGCTCGCGCTCGCCTGACGGCGCCCGATGAAATCAACCAGCAGATTCAGGCCGAGCACGAACGCCAGCAGCACTACGGCCGCCGCGTAGGCCTTCTGGGGCGCCAGTCCTTCGCCGGCCGGCGAGTTCCCGTAGACGTAGCTGGTCAGCGTCGAGCCGGTGCCGCGCAGCAAATTGAAGATCGGCACGGAGCCCTGCGGTTCCAAACGTGCGGTTCCACCGAGCAGCAGCAGGATGATCGCCGTGTCGCCGATGATCCGGCTGACCCCCAAGGTCACGCCGGTGGCGATATCCGAGCGCACTCCCGGCAGCAACACGCGTCGGATCGTCGCGATCCGCGTCTTGCCAAGCGCGAACGCCGCCTCGCGCATGTGGACCGGCGTGGACTGCAAACCGTTGCGGGTCGCGACAAACAGCGGCGGCAGCGCGATCAGGCTCATCATTGCCCCGGCGGCGATGAACGAGCGCCCGAACACTCCGCCGCCCGAGGCCCGGACCGAGAACGGCGCCAGTAGGCTCATCTGGAAGATCGCCAGACCAAATATCGCGATCACGATGTCGGGCGTGCCGGCGACGACCTCGATGCTCGACTCCACCACCCGTGCCAGCCAGCTCGGGCGTCCGTACTCGACGATCCACACAGCGGCGCAGAGCGCCAGCGGCAGCGCGATCGTGATCCCGATCAGCGCAAGCAGAGCCGTACCCTCGAGCGGATCGAGAAAGCCGCCCGAACCGGCCTGGCTTTGGCTCACTTGCGGGCTTTCGAAGATCAGACCCGGGCGCAGATACTGGACACCGCGATAGCCCATGTACAGCACGATCGCGGCGGCGATCGTGCACAGCCCAAGCCCCGCTATCCAAGCGCCCGCCAGCACCAGCCGGTCCCGCCAACGCCAGGTCCGCATCGATGAGCGCCGGCCGCGGCGGGCGCCTCGGCTGACGAGCGCTGGTCCTTCGAGCCGCCGGACGTCTGGTGCTGGCACGTTCATCCGCGGGTCTGGTACTTGCGCAGTGGCAGCTTGACGAGATATCCGCCGACCGACAGCGTCAGTGCGGCGAACAGCAGTAGTAGAGCGAACGCGTACAGGGCCGAGCGCAGCGCCGGTGCACCTACGCCGTCGTTGTAGTCGATGATCGTCGATGCCAGGGTGCGCAGCGGCTCGAAGAAGAACACGACGCCGTCGGTCGGTTTCGGCGAGAAGAAGACCGATCCCGAGACCATCTGGATCATCACCGCCTCGCCCAGGGCGCGTGCGCCGGCAAGCACCGCCGCCGCGACGATCGCGGGACGCGCGGCGGGCACCGTCACCGCGAGCATCGCCCGCAGCCGGTTGACCCCGAGCGCCATTGCACCCTCCCGCCAAGAGACGGGCACCGAGGATAGCGCCTCACAGATCAGCGCGACCATGATCGGTGTGATCATCACCGTGAGGATCACAACGCTCACCAGCACCCCGGTCCCGTTCAGCTGGACGAGGGTCTGCACCGAAGCCTTCTCCGATGCGCTGATCACGTGGTTGCCGATGAACGGGACTAGCACGAGGATGCCGATCAGGCCGTAGATGACCGACGGCACCGAGGCCAGCAGGCGTATGGTCGGGATCGTTATCCGCCGTAGCGATGCCGGGGCAAACTCGACTATGAAGATGGAGGCCAACAGCGCGATTCCCAGCCCGAGCGCCACCGCAATAACGCCGCTCAGCAGCGTGCCGTAGATCAGCGGCCAGGCGCGCAGGTGATAAACCGCCGGCGGCGGGTTGGCCGGCGCGTTGACCATGTTCGTGATCTGCCCGTGCAGATCCCCTCCCGGCAGCAGCCACGAAAGCCCGTTGTGGGCAAAGATCGGCCAGGCGCGGAGCGCGACGAACACCACCATCGCGACCACGCACACGAATATCAGCAACGAGACCGCGCCGAGCGTGCGCTCGGCGCGGTCATCGGGCCATGGCCTTCTGAGTCGGTCCAACATCCTCTCTGGGGGGTCCGTCGGGGCTACTAGCCGCTCAGGTGACCGGTATCCATTGGCTGGAGATGATCTTCTGAGCGGCCTTGGAGTGGTCGACCCAGCTGATGAAGGATCTTGCCGCTCCGAGGACCGGTCCCTTGGTCACCTCGTAGAAGCGAGCGACACCCGCATACTGTGCGGATACCGCATTGGCGATTGTGCAGCCCACGCCATTGAAGCCGACCGAGTTGACGCCTCCGCTGTCGGCCTGGTAGTTGGACAGGAAGCCGATCGAGTTGGGATCGTTCTCGACCTGCTGCTTGAGCAGACCCTCGGAGGCCTCTTCGGCCGCGAGCGGCTCGGCGACCTTCTTGCCACCCAACAACAGCGTCTGGAAGTTCGTCAACACACCCGCTACCGAGGTGCGACTGATCAGATCGATCGTGCCGGTCGCAGTGGCACCCGGCACGCCGCTCCATGTGCGCGTCTTGCCGGTGAAGATCGACAGCAGCTGTGCCGCCGTGAGGTTGCTCAGCGGGTTTGACTTGTTGGTCACCACACAGATCGCGTAGCGGGCGATCGGATAGAAGTCCAGACCAGGGGGGTCGGTGGGCAGCGGATCGCGCGAGACATCCCCGATCGTCACACGCCCAGCGGCGACATCGTTGATCCCGATCTGCGCGCCGCCCTGCGTGATCTTGAACTTGACCTTGTGCGGGTGCGTCTTGACGTACTTGGCAGCGAGCAGCGACACCAGCGGGTAAGAGGCCGTGGCCCCGCTGATCGTGATCAAGCTCGTCGCAGAAGCCACAGCGGGCGCCGCGATCCCCAGCACGCCAACCACCGTGAAGGCGGCTGCGATACGGCGAATTCGATTCATATACAAAAGCTCCATTTCGGATGAATTGACAGCGTCGTGGAGAGGCAATCTACCATAAACTTCATAATACCGATGCACATTAGGTATTTTATGAGGAAGACATTTGTTCTGGCTCTCCAATGACCTCTCCCGACCACCCCGCCCACCCCCACCGCGATCAGCATTCGTGCTGCCTTGCCTGCCAAGAGCCGCTCGCCGCCGACCAGCGCTACTGCCTGCAGTGCGGAGCGAGGCATGGCAAGCCGCGCATCGACTTCAGGGCCTTCTGGAGGCCACTGTCTCCGACCGGCGGCTCGGGCGAGCGCACCGATGCGCTGTCCACCGACGACGCCGGCGGGCAGCGGCACAGTTGGTGGGCAGGTGCCTCCTTCCTCGGCGCCGGGGCGCCCTCGCGAGGCATGGCCGCCGCACTGTCGGCCGGAGTGCTCGCCATCGGCATCCTCGCCGGCGCCGCGCTCGGGCCTGATCCGGCCAGCTCGCCGGCCGACAGCGCCACGCTCGCACAGCGCGCGCTTGCCGCACTCGTGGCGCGTGCCGGCAGCGGCCCACAGACCGCCACTTCGACGAGCGTCGCGGCAACGCCACCGTCGATCACAAGCGAACCCACTCCGACGCCGGCAACAACGAGCCACACCAAAGACAAAACCAAATCGGTGCCGGCCCCAAGCGAAGCAAGCAGCTCATCGGAAAGCTCCAGCGAATCCACGACGAGCGGCTCCTCGGAAGGCTCCTCCAAGTCCTCGAAAGGCTCGGGCAAAAGCGAAAAAGCGCCGCCGGGCACGCCGATCAAACTGCCTGCGATCAAGCACCTGTGGGTGATCACGCTGTCAGGGGCGAGCTTCAGCGCCGCGCTGGCAGACCCCACAGCCGACCCGTACCTGGCCAAGCAGCTCGTGCCCAAGGGCACGCTGCTCAGCAACTACGCGCTCAGCTCGAGCAGCGCACTTGGCAATGGGATCGCGCTGCTCTCAGGGCAGAGCGTGAATCTCGACACCGAACAGAACTGCCCCACCTACAGCGCCCTTGAACCGCCGACCGTCAACGCCGCCACTGGCCTCGCCGAGGGCGTTGGCTGCGTGTATCCAACAGCCGTCAAGACGCTCGCCGACGAGCTGACCGCCGGGTCACTGACATGGAAGGCTTACGTGCAGGACATGGAACAGGGCGTACCGAGTGCGCCCAGCAGCACGAGCTCGGCGGCGAGCTCCACCGGCACGACCCAGGCGACGGGCACGCAAACCCAACCCGCGGCCGTAGGCGTCAGCTGCCGCCGGCCCGAACTGGGCGCCACCGATCCCAACCACACGCCCCTCCCCGGCGACCCCTACCTCACTTATCGCAATCCCTTCGTGTACTTCGACTCGTTGCTGAGCGAAGGCGCGTGCGCCGGCAACGACGTGGATCTGTCGCAGCTACAGGCGAGCCTCGCAACACCTGCCAACACGCCGAGCCTCAGCTGGATCGTGCCCTCTGCTTGTAGCGACAGCTCAGCCAATCCATGCGCGCCGGGCTCGGCCGCCGGGCTCGCACCCGCCGACAGCTTCCTCAAGGAAGTCGTGCCTCAGATCCTTGCGAGCAGCGCCTACAGCAAGGAAGGCCTGATCGTGATCGTGCCCGACAGCCCGCCCTCCTCGCCCGCGAGCGCCGCGAGCAAGCCGGTCGGCGCGCTCTTGCTCTCGCCATTCGTGCACAGCGGTGCGCGGGTGCCCGAAAGCTTCAACGACTTCTCGCTCTCCAAGAGCATCTCGCTGCTCTTCGGAGTCCTCCCCTTGGGCCATGCCAACGACCAAGCAACCGTGTCATTCGGGGCGACGGTCTACGGCACTAGTGGAAAAGCGGCCAGTGCCGCCTCCACGGCCAAGAAGGCGGCCCAGGCCGCATCAACACAACCGCGGCACCGGCCGCTCCCAGATCTCTCAGGTCCGGGTTCGGCGGCGTCGCATCTCGGCGGCTGAACCTCCGCCTTCATGTCAAACAACGAACGGAGACCCCGTTGCATACCCAGACAACCGCCCATCGCCCAGCCACACGTTGGCTACTCGCGGTCATGGCTTGGATCGCGATCACACTGATGAGCGTGTCGGCCAGCCACGCGGAAACGGTGGAAGACAATCCAAACAACTACCAATGCCGTGGCCACCTATCCGCCGGCAAGCCAGAAGCGGGCAGCGAAGAACAGCAGGTGCAGTACACCTTTGCCTGCGATGGGCCGATCACCGGCTATCAGCTGCAATCACAGGTTCCTGTGACCGGTATCCAGAGCGCCCCGCTGGTGAGCAACCTCAAGGGCGAACCGCTGACCGACACGTTCTCCTGCTCGGGGGAATTCCCGGGCTGGGCGGTCAACTGCATCGGGGCCACAAAAGTGGCCTACGAGACGATCACCGGTCAGTTCTCGGTTGGCTCCAAGCTCTGCGCCGAGCCACGGGTGGACCCGCTGCTGAGCGTCACCTACGCCAGCGGCACCGGTACCTACACGAAGGCCACCAACTCGGTGGCGGTTGCCGTCACCCAGGCGATCTCCGGCCCGTATGACCTCGGCCGCCCGCATGGCTGCCCGTCATCGGCGCTCAGCGGCGGTGACCGGCTGAACCCCAAGCCGGCAAAGCTCCCACGCAAGGGAAAGGGGAAGAAGAAGCCGGGCAAAAAGCATGCCTCACTGAAGACTCGCAAATAGCAACAGGACACACCACGTGGGTTGGCGTCGAGCAACTTGCGACGCCAACCCACGTCGTGTTTTGGAGGCCGCTGCCAGCGCGCCGTGGGGACCCTCTCATCCCGCTCCCAGAATGACCTAACTGGAGCCTAATCGCAGGCTAACAGAGTGCCTGTCGAGGATCACATCGCGGTAACTAGGGTTTGGTTATGCATAGCCAAACCGCGCCGGCGGGGGGCCGTCTGAGGCGTCGATGGTCGCGGCCGGTCCTGGTTTTGACACTTCTGGCGGGGCTCAGTGGATGCGGATCGGACAACGATCTCCTTCCCGTATCCAAGCGAGCGCCCCCAGGCTTGGACGGGGGGAACGCGATCAGCGCGAGCGTGTCGGGTGGTTGCCCGGCCGTGGCGACTCATACCTTTCAGCAGGTCGCCGAGCATTTCTACGAAGAGATACAGAGCGGTCCTGTCGTGGAGGTGGCGATTCGCAGGCTCGAGCGCTCACCGGCATTGATTGCGGCGGTGCAGGCGGGAGATCGGCGGGCGGCACGAAGCATCCTGAGGGGCCTGCTCGCGGATCAATTGGTCCGCGTTTGGCTTCTGCGCAATGGCCGCCTGTGGTTGCAGATCGGCAAATCGCCCGCGCTTGCCCCAGTCAGCGGAGCGCTCCAGAACGCGGCCGGGCAGACGATCGGAAAGCTACTCGTGGCATCCCAGAGCATCAGGACCTATGCGAATTCCATCGCCCAGCTGACCGGCGCTCAGGTGGTTCTCTTTGAAGGCCAGCGAGAGCTGAGGAGTACCGATCCGAGTCTCAAAGTAACCGCCCAGAGCTTGCACGCGGGCTCGGTCTTCTTCGCGCATGGCCTCAAATACCGAATCGTCAGCTTCGCGGGGCACTCGTTTCCAGACGCGCGGATTCAGGTCGCGCTGCTGTTGGGGAGCTCCTTGATCGCGTGTGGAGAAACTCCCGCGCAGACCAATGCCAACGCGATCGGCGAGGTCGCCCAGCGCATATATCGCGGCGAGAGCGCGGGCCGAAAGGTGAGGGTCATCCTGCGAGAAATGGAGCGATCGAGTCGATTTCTGCGGGCCGTGGCCAGTCGTGATCCCGTGGCTACCCGTGGGGCGATCGTCGGCTTCTTCCGCAGCCACGCCCACATCGTGCGAGTGCGGGTGACGGTGGGCTCGCGACTACTGGTGGATGTGGGCGGACCGTACGTGCTGGCACCGATCCGGGGTAAGTTGAGTCGGGCGGGGACGGTGATCGGGCGATTTGTGACTTCGATCCAAGACGACGCCGGATACCTCAAGTTGGTCCATCTGTTCACGGGAGCGCAGGTGCTCATCCGCTCCGGTGGCCGTCAGCTGATGGCCACTCTGCCACCGGACTCGGCCGAGCTGCGACTGCCAGATCGTGGCACGGTCACGTACCACGGAGCCGGCTATCAGGTCTACTCGTTTGCAGTCCAAGCGTTCCCATCCGGACCGCTGCGCATCTCGCTGCTGCTTGCGGGCGCCTAGATCAGACTCGCGGCCATGCGCTCGACCTCGGCGATCGAGGTCTGGCCTTCCTTGACCTTGACGATCCCGTCGTCGTGCAGACGGCGCATACCCTTGCGCATGGCCGAGGCGGCGATCTCGTCCACCGAAGCACGCTCGAGGATCTGATTGCGGATCTCTTCGTCGATATGCAGCACCTCGTATAGACCGACACGTCCGCGATAGCCCGATCCGGTGCAGCGCGAACAACCAACGGGCTCATATGGCTGCGTGCCCTCCAGGCCGTACTTGGCCAGCACCGAGTCGGACACCTGCATCGGCTTCTTGCAGTGCTGGCAGAGCATCCGCACGAGTCGTTGAGCGACGACACAATCGATCGAGGAGGACACCAGGAACGGCTCGATGCCCATGTCGATCAGCCTGCCCAGCGCGCTGGGGGCATCGCGGGTGTGCAGGGTGGAGAGCACTAGATGGCCGGTCAGGGCGGCCTCCACGGCGATGTGGGCGGTCTCTCGGTCACGGATCTCTCCGACCATGATCACGTCGGGGTCCGCGCGCAGCATCGAGCGCAGGCCGGTCTCGAACGTCACCCCGGCGCGGGGAGCGATCTGCATCTGCTTGACCCCCGCGATCCGCGACTCGACCGGATCCTCGATCGTGAGGATCGAGCGCTCGCCGGTGTTCAGCACGTTCAGTGCCGCGTACAGCGTCGTGGACTTGCCTGAACCGGTCGGCCCTGTGACGAGCACCGCGCCGTGAGGGCGATGGATCGCGCTGGAGAAGTGTTCCTCCTCGGCCTTGTGCATACCCAGGTACTCGAGATTGGGGGCCACAACACCCTTGTCGAGAATGCGCAAGACCGCACCCTCGCCGTACACCAGCGGCAGCGTGACAACACGGATATCAACGCGTCGGCGATCGATCGTCACAGCGAACCGCCCATCCTGGGGAGCGCGCCGCTCGGCGATGTCCAGGTCAGACATGATCTTGATGCGCGAGATCATGCTCATGGCCATCCGCCGGCGGATCGTCGCGGCCGGGAAAAGCACCCCGTCGACGCGGAATAGGACCCGAGTATCCCCCTCCTCGGGGTTGACGTGAATATCCGAGGCACCCTGCTGGACGGCCTGGGCAATTATCGAGTGCACAAGCTTGATGACCGGGGCGTCCTGATCGGCTTCCTCGGCGAGCACCTCGGTGTGGGCCTCGGGTTCGTGCTCGACGATGTCTTCGATCGACTGTTCCATCCGTCCGAGCTTGGTCGCGAGCAGGGCGAGATCCTCGACCGAGGCCACGGCTACCCGCACCCGCTGGCCGGTGATCATCGCTATGTCGTCGATACCCAGAACGTTGGTTGGATCGGCCATCGCCAACAGCAGCGCGCCGTCCTCTGTAAAGCTGACCGGCACCGCCTGGTAGCGACGGATCGCGTCGACATCGACCAGGTTTACCGCGCCCATGTCGAGCTCGTAGACGGAGAGGTCTATGTAGTCCAGGCCAAACCGCTCGGCGACCACCTGGGCTAGCTGGTCGGGACGCAGGATGCCCTGTTCGACGAGGACCCGGCCCGTGGGCTTGCCTTCTGTTTTGGCGGTAGTGACGGCCTGCTCGACGACCTCGCGGCTGGTGAAGCCGAGGTCGACAGCGACGTCGCCGATCAGCCGCTTGGAGCGTCCCGCGTGCGGAGCGCGGCGCAGTCCGTTCCAGGACTTTTCGGTCTCCTCGGTGCTGTCTTTGATGTCGGTCTCGGGGACCGGCCTCAGAACCGGGCGCTGTTCTTGCTCTACTTCGGGCAGCAGTGGCTCAAGCGCCGGGCGCAGAGCGCTGGCCACGCCGCCGTGACCAACCACCGAAGCCCCCGCGGGCTGATGCAGCAAGCGAGCGGGCTCTTCGCCCACTCGCGGCACCAACGGCTCACTCGGAGCTACAGGACTGAGCGGCTGGACGGGCGGAACCACAGGCACCTGCCCTCCAGAGGAAGAAGACCCTGCTGGCAGACCGGAATGCTCCTCCAGCAAGCCCGAGACAGCTGATTCGCCGGGCCCAAGCGCGGGCCTTGAAGCGCCCAGCACCGGCTTTAGGGGGGGCGGGAGAGGACCGGGGGAAGATCCCGCGGTCGCGGTTCCCTCGGGCGGCTTCCCCTGAGTGGCGCCCGTTACCGGGGACTGCGGCGCAGCTGACCCAGTCGCTGGCTTTGGGACGGGTGATTGTGAAGTGGGCGCAGCCGCAGGTGTATTCGCTGTCGGCGTCGTGGTCTCTGGCTGCTGAGAGACCACCGTTGCCGCACCGAAAGCGGGAGCTTGAACAGCGGCCGCGGGCGGCGGCGTACTCGCTGGCGGCACCGCGGTCATCGGCTTTTGCGAGACCACCGTGGCGCCACCGCCAGGAGCGGAAGCGGGAGCCTGAGCAGCAGCCGCGGGCGGCGGCGTACTCGCTGGGGGCACCGCCGTGCTCGGCGTGGTGCCAACACCGGAAGTAGGAGCCTGAACCGTCGCGGCGGGCTTCAACGCCACCGGAGCGGGAGAGCCACCGCCCCCCGGAGACTGAAGCTGGGGCTGCGAGACCACTGTGGTGCTGGCTCCAGCACCGGGAACAGGAGCCTGAACCGTTGCCGCCGGCTTCGATGCCACCGGCGCCGCAGAACCGCTACTTCCCGGAGATTGAGGGACCGGCGTGTTGGCGGGTGGGCTCGCTGACGGCGGGCTGCCTGGGGGCGAAGCAGACGCAGGGACGACCGCGGGCTCCTGGCTCGGGTCCTTCTTGCGACGGGAAAACCACTTCATCGACGTGAAGTGACGCTCGGGGATGCGGTATTACCTGCCATCCCTAACTAATCGGCATAGCGCAGCGCTCACTTGACCGGCTGGGCGCAACGAAACTTGCAGTCAGCCCCGGCTCTGGGCGCTTCGGGCGACCGGCGCGGTCTCGGCACGGCGACCCCAGCACGGGAGCGGACTGATCGGCTGTGATCAGCGGCTTTTCAGGGCCGCCACAGGCAAGCGAAGAGCTAGCGAAAGATCCCGTACTCGAAGGATCCCTTGACCTGGGCATCGAGGGCGTTTAGGCGATAGAGGGCCGCGGCCTCTGGGCTTGCGAAACGTTGCGCCGAGCCCCCCTCTGAACCGTGATGAGTGATCACGCAGTGCTCCAGCGTCAGGCGCCTGTCGGCGCTCAACTGCGCCGGGATGTGCTCGGCGAGCAGGCGCAGCCCGAGCTCGATGTGGCCCAGCAGACGTCCCTCGGCGCTGAGGGCGATCTCAGCACCGTAGGTGAACTCGCGCGTCTTACCCAGGTCGTGCAGGATCGCAGCGGAAATCAGTAGATCGCGATCCATCCGCGGATGCAGCACACACAGCTCGAGTGCCATGCTCGCCACCGCCACCGTGTGCTCGAGCAGCCCGCCCAGGTAGGCATGGTGGGCGAAACGCCCTGGCGCACTCGGCGGCAGCGAGCAGGGCGCGCGGCGTATCTGGGCACGGAGCTCCTGCTCGCTAAAGACACTCTCCAGCAGCGCCTTGAGTCCCGGGTCATAGACCTCTCGGGCGAGGTGCTCTAGAAAGCCCTCGAGCTCGTCCAGGTCCCGGTATGCGACCGGTAGGAAGGCGGATGGATCGGCGTCACGCTCGTCAGCTCGGGAGATCGTGAGGAGCTCCATCTGCAGTTCGTCACGGAAACGCTCGACGCGGCCACGGACCCGTACTAGCTGCCCGCGCTCGAACCCGCCGGCCAGCAAGTCGGCGTCCCGGAAGGCGCGCGCGGTGATCGTTCCCGTGCGATCGCGCAACTGCACCGTCAGATATGGCGTTCCCGTGCGCGATATCTGGCGCTCCTTGCGCGCGCAGGCAAACACGCCTTCCACCTCCTGTCCCTGGCGCAGCGTGGCCACAGTCTGCTGCTCCACGGCAGCGGTAGCGAGAATAGTCACGCATTCATGATGTACGGTGAGTCGGATGCAGCCACTTACGTGGGATCGTCGCCCTGAAGATCTCAGAGCCCCGGCGCTCGTATGCGCCTTTCAGGGCTGGAACGACGCGGGCGATGCGGCCTCCGCAGCCGTCTCGTGTCTGTCCTCGGCGCTAAGCGCTCGGCGTTTTGCCCAGATCGACGCCGAGGAGTTCTACGACTTTCAGTCCACCAGGCCGCGCATCCAGCTCTCCGAAGGGATAACACGGGAGATCATCTGGCCTTCGGTAGAGATCTCCGAGGCACTGATACCACGCGCGCCAAGGGATCTGGTGCTCGTACAGGGTTCGGAGCCCTCGATGCGTTGGCGCTCCTTCAGCTCGCTGATCGTCGACCTAGCCGAAGCGCTCGGAGTGCAGATGGTGGTCACCCTCGGCGCTTTGCTGGCCGACGTCCCGCACTCGCATCCAGTGGCGATCACGGGCCTTTCCTCTGATCCGGCGGTGATCGAGCGCCTGGGCCTTCACTCGAGTAGCTATGAGGGCCCGACCGGCATCGTCGGCGTGCTCCACAGCGCTTGTGCGCAGGCCGGGATCCCGGCGGCGAGTCTATGGGCGAGCGTCCCTCACTACGTGGCGGCAGCGCCGAATCCCAAGGCGGCGCTGGCGCTGGTACGCAAGCTCGAGAGCCTGGTGGGCGTGTCCGTCGACGCATCCGAGCTCGAGCAGTCCGCGGCCGACTACGAGCGCCAGGTCAGCCTGGCGGTGCAGAGCGACCCGGAAGTCCAAGCGTTCGTCGAACGGCTCGAGCAGGCGGCCGAAAACGAGAAGCAGCCGATCTCCCCCGATGAGCTCCCCTCCGGCGATCTGATCGCCAGGGATTTCCAGCGCTTCTTGCGCCAGCGCGGACCCGAGAGCTCCTCCGGGCGCTAGGCCGAGCTCAGCGCTCGGCCGCCGGGCAGACGATCCGGTAGTCGCAGATCGAGCAGACCGACTGGGACGGGGTCGGCTCGAATTCCTGGCCGAGGATCCCCTCGCCCACCTCCATTACGGTGTCGGTGATCCACTTGGAGTCCGTCTCGCGCGGCACCTGCACCTTTTGATTGTCCAGCACGTAGTAGTAGGCCTGGCTCGTGGCCTTTAGATCCCACGCTTCGCGAGCCGCAACCGCGTAGAGCGAGAGCTGAATGTCCTCTCGCAGAGCGGCGGCGCTCTTCGGGCGCCCGGTCTTGTAGTCGATCAGCTCGTACCCGCCGTCGGGGAGCCGGTCGACGCGATCGACCCGCCCGCGCAGATGATGAGGCCCCAGCCGGAAAGAGAACGAGCGCTCGAACCACACCGGCACGGCGGCCTCGCTGGCCAGTCGACGGTGGTACTTGGTGAGCGCGACGCGGGCCTTCTCATGCAGCTGACGCTCCTGCTCGGAGTCGCCGAATCCGCCTCTTCTCCATCCGACTTCCAGCAGATCGATCAGCTGGGGCAGCGTGTCGCCGTGGGTGGAGTGATAGCGCTCGAGTACTTGATGAACGGCGATCCCGAAGCGCTGATGCAACGTCGGCTCTGAGGGGATCCGAAACACGCGCGCGAACTTGTAGCGCAGCGGGCAGCTGCGGTAGGTCTCGATGTCCGATGCGGAGAGCAGAAGGCCGTCGTCCTTGCGGGGAAGAAACGGCTCCAGCGAGGGCTCGTCGCGGGCCGCCATCGCCTGGGCACGAGCGCGGTCGTCGTGCTCGGCGGCCATCAGTGTCTGATCCAGCGGCGAGGTCTCGTAGATCTCGCGCTGCAGCGCGGTGGCGGCGGCGATCAGGCGTGCGTTGATGTCCAACAGAGCGTCGGCCATGCTCTGCTCGCTGGGGCGGTCTCGCAGAGCCGCCAACTTGACCAGCTCCAGGTAGCGAACCACCCCGTGGGAGATATCCAGATCGGTGTCCAAGCGCAGCTCTCCCAGACGCCTGCCGATACGCTCGACGTCCTCGAGCACCTCCTCTCGCATCAAACGCACAGTCGCGGGCAGCGTTTCGGCCGGTCCGAACAGCTCCTCTTCGCGATCCTCCCAGGTGGCATCCAGCGCGAGCAGTGCTTGCTCGAGGAAGGGGGATGGTGAGCGCAGGGCTCCGTCAACCGAACTGGCGGGATAGCTCAGGACCAGCCGCTCGTGGGCGCGTGTGACGGCGAGATGCAGCAGCCTGCGCATCGCCGCCTCGTGCGCCTGATGGGGGTCAGTCGCGGGACGCCGGCCCTGCAGCTGGGTCGGTATGCCGCCGGGGGATCCGCCATCGGTGTGCGGGCCGGGCATGCGTGCCGCCTGCAGTCCGAGCACGTACACGTGGTCGAACTCGCATCCGCGCGCCGAGGCGATGCTCATCACCGCCACCGCTCCGGGACGCGGATCGCTGATCGTCTCGCCCACCGACAGCCCGGCCTCGGAGATCGCGGCCAGGTAGCCGGCCAGCTCACGGGGGGTGGACTTGGGAGAGCGGCGCACGAAGCTCGCCGCCAGTTCCCCCAAGCGTGCGAGATTCACCAGCCGTTCCACCACGTCGGTCTGAGCGGCGAATAGCTGCTGGCGGCGCAGGCCCATGCGCTCGATCAGTCTGTGCACGAACAGGTCCGGGCGCATCGTGTCCAGGCCTTCCATCGTTTCCCGGTAGAGCTTGAGAAAACTCTGCATGCGCTCGCGCGCCTCCGGCGGTATGAGTGGGGACTCGGTGGCCCCCGATAGGGCCGACACCACGTCGAGCTTGCGCCTTCTGGCGATCTTGATCACGCGCGCCACATCCACTTGGCGCAGTTCGATCGGCGGCCGGGCCAGCGCCCGCACGACCGCCACGGCATCGTGCGGGTCGACCAACAGCCGCATCCAGGCGAGCACGTCCTGCACCTCGGCGCTCTCGAAGAACGTGGAGGCTCCAAGCACACGGTGGGGGATCGCACGCTCGGCCAGAGCCCCGGCGATCAGCTGGCCTTCGCTGGTTACCGAGCGCACGAGCACCGAGATCGCGCTCGGCGCCACACCCCGGCGACCGATTAGCCGCTCGATGTCGCCCGCCACGGCCTGAGCCTGGGTACGCTCGTTCACGCAGCGCCAGAAACCAACCTCGCTATCGCTTATGGGCGCGGATGGTGCCTGCTGGATCGACGCACCGGTGATCGCACGCCCTACTTCCAGCACGCTTGCCGGACAGCGAAAGCTCTCGTTCAGGGTGACCACCGACGCATCTGGATGGCGCGCCTGAAATTCACTCATGTTTCCTTCGGTGGCCTCACGGCAGAGCTCGATGGCCAGATCGTCGTCGCCCGCGAGCAGCAGTTGCGAACCCTCCCCGGCGAGCAGATCGAGTAGCTTTACGACAGCGAGGTTCGCATCCTGGAAGTCGTCGACCAGCACGTGCTTGTAGCGCCCTGACACCCGTGCACGCACCGGCGGGCGATCCTCCAGCAGACCACACACCTTCAGCAGCAGTCCACCCTCATCGGGGGTTCCACGCTTGGCCAACATACGGTCGTGGTCAGCGTAGAGGCGGGCGAACTCGCGCTCTTGCGCGGCGTCCTGGCCCTGGCCCTCCGCCCAGGCCAGATAGCGGGCTGGATCGATGAGCTCTCCCTTGAGGCGGTCGATCCGCTCAACGAAGCTCGCCATCAGCTCCGATGGTCGCCCCGGGAAGTCGTGCAGGGTCAGCGTCAACTCCTCGATGTGCTCGAGCAGCATCGCCACACGATCGGCGCGGGTGGCGATCTGAAAGAACAGATCGAGCCCTGCCTCCAAAGCCTCTGAGCGCAACACGCGCGCGCACAGCGCGGTAGGTGTTAGGACCGCCAGCTCCTCATAACCGCGTGTCAAGCAGTCCTCTAGGCGCGCCCGCATTCCATCCGCGGCGGACTGCGAGACGCTCAGCACGAGCACGCTCTCGGGAGCGGCACCCTGCTCCACCAGCCACTCGACACGCGCCATCAGCGTGCGCGTCTTTCCCGTTCCTGGGCCCGCCCGCAGAAGCAGCGGCCCATCTCGATGCATCGCGACTTCGCGTTGGGCATCTGATAGTCCCTGCAGAAGAGAAGTCACGATCCTAGGATATGGGCCGATCCCGTTGCGGGTCTCGATCTCGCGGGAAATCAGACGCTAGGCGGGTAGTCTCTGTCGATGGACACGATCGACTGGACCACCGCGCAACGCGTCGGCGAGCTGATCGCGGGCACGCCGCCTGCTGGCGGCGTGATCGCCGACACCGTCCAGCCGCTCGCGCAGGACTTTGCCCAGCGCGTCAGCGAGTACGCGGGCCTACAGCTCCCCGAGCACCTGCCGCCGCTGGAAGCCGTCGATCGCCCCGCCTGGATCGCCGCCAATCTGCAAACGATGCGCCCGTTGATGGAGAGCGTGGCCGAGCGCACGACTGGCAGATTCAGCCAGGGCACAAAGCTACGCGGAGCCAGCCTGGGACTGCCAGAAGCGATGCGCGTGCTGTCGGGGCTATTGCTCGGCGCACAGGTCGGAGCGATGGCGGGAGTGCTCTCCCAGCGGGTGCTGGGACAGTATGAGTTGGCGTTGCTCGATCCATCGCCCGCGCCTCGGCTTCTGCTCGTCGCCCCGAACCTCGCTCAGGTCGCCGAGGAGATGGGCGTCGAGCGCGAGGAGCTGCTCAGCTGGGTGACGATCCACGAGATAACCCACGCTGTCCAGTTCTCCGGCGCGCCGTGGCTGCGAGCTCACCTGGCCGCGATGCTGGAAGAGCTGCTCGAAGGCCTTGACGTTTCGGTGTCGCTGAGCCAGGTACTGCGCCTGACCGACCTGGGCAATCTGCGGGAATTGGCCGATCGCGTGCGCCACGGAGAGATCCTGCGTCTGGCGATGGGCGAGACCCGCTGGGCGTTGATGGATCGGATGCAGGCCACCATGTCTTTGATCGAGGGACACGCCGAGCACGTGATGGACGCCGTCGGTGCCGAGGTGCTGCCGTCGCTTGATCGCCTGCGTGGGGCGATGACCGACCGTCGCGAGAATCGAGGGCTTCCGTGGCGGGTGCTCGCCCGCCTACTGGGCTTGGAGCTGAAGATGCGCCAGTACGAGGTTGGCAAGCGCTTCTGCGACGCGGTGGTCGACGCGGCGGGCCCTCAAGGGCTGGCGCGGGCATGGACGAGTGCCGAGGCGCTGCCCACCACGGCCGAGCTCGATGCGCCGGAGCTGTGGCTCGCACGCGTTGTATGAGCCTGATTTAGGCTCGAACACATGTTCCGCTTGTTACAATCCCAGGGGCTTTATATCCCTATTTAACAGGGCCTTTATTTTATGTTAGGCTGAGGATGTAACAATCTTTGAAAGTCTGTGTACAAACATCTGTTCGGTGGTATTCTCAGTATCGTCCGCCGACTAGAACATATGTACCCAAGCCTCACCTAGAGGCAGACACAGGAGACAATCGTCCCCATGGCAATCGCCGAAAACAAGACCACTTCCACAAACGCCCGCAAACCGGCCGCCAAGCGTGCCGCCACGGCTTCCAAGTCCGCGCGCACTCGCAGCAGCGCCTCGCAGACCAAGGCCACTCACGCCAAGGCCCAGCGCACCCGTGCGGTGCATCAGACCGAGGCCGCCGCGCGCCAGACACAGACCGCCGCCCGTAGCACCGCGGAGGTTGTCGGTGACTACGCCGAGCGTGCTGTATTGATTCCGGTCGGCGCCGCCCTGATCGCCCGCGATCGGGTCGTCTCGAGCGTCAGCGACGCGATCTCGAGTTACTCGAGCCCCTCCCGCGCCCAGACTCAACTACGCAGGTTCGAGCGACGCGGCACCACAGCCCGCAACCGCCTGGAGCGGGAGGTCCGCAAGACCCGTACCCGTGTGGAGCGCGAACTGCGTCAGCGCCGCCGGGAGCTAGACGCGCGTCGTAACTCGGTCGCCAAGACCTTCTCCACTCAGGTGGAGCAGACCCAGACCCAGATCGAGAAAACCCAAACCCAGATCGGCGATGTCGTACAGGCGCGCCTGAAGGATGGCGCAGATCTGGCCAGCAGAGTCCAGGAGCGTGTTCTGAGTCTGGTCTGAGCACCACAGCTTCTCCCGTCCCGGCCCAGGAGAGCCGCCGGCGGGAAGGTCTGCCGGCCTCATATCTCGCCGGTAGAAGAAGGACCCTCTCCTCCCTCGCCAACGGGGCGGTCCCCCAACCGCCCCGTTGGCTATTTAACGACAGCCGACACAGAGATCCGAACCGCACAACCGATGATCCTTCTGTGTTTGCCACAATGAGCTAGATGCCAACCAAGGATGAGATCTCAAAGGCGCTCGAGGTCGTGATCGATCCCGAGCTGCACCGCTCGATCGTGGAGCTCGACATGGTGCGCTCGATCGAGCCCAACCCTAACGGCGTGGTGGACGTGACCGTGTCGCTGACCACTCCAGGCTGCCCAATCAAGGGGCACTTCCAGAGCGCTGTGGCAGACGCCGTCGGCGCACTCGAGGGCGTGAGCCACGTCAACGTCTACTTCGACGTGCTCACAGACACCCAGAAGTCCGCGCTGCAGCAGAAGCTCGGCCGCGGCAGCCTGCCCGCGGGAGCGCTCGCGCAGGTGAGCAACGTCATCTGCATCGGCTCGGGCAAGGGCGGCGTGGGCAAGTCCACACTGACCGCCAACCTCGCGGCGGCCCTCACCGACGAAGGCAAGCGCGTAGGCATCCTCGACGCAGACGTGTGGGGCTACTCGATCCCGCGCATGTATGGACTGGGCGCCACGCGCCCGCCAGTCTCCGCCGAGCGCAAGATCGTGCCGCTGGAATCCCACGGCGTGAAGGTGATGTCGATCGGTTTCTTCCTGGAGGAGGACGCCGCGGTCGTCTGGCGCGGGCCAATGCTGCACAAGGCGCTCACACAGTTTCTGCAGGATGTCGACTGGGGTGTCCTGGACTACCTGCTCGTCGACCTCCCGCCCGGCACCGGCGACGTCTCGATGACGCTTGCCCAGCTACTGCCCCAAGCGCAGTTCCTGATCGTGACCACGCCCCAGGCGACGGCTCAGAAAGTCGCTCGGCGCTCCGCGCACATGGCGCACAAGGTCGATCTGGAGATCGGTGGCGTGATCGAGAACATGTCCAGCTTCACCACCCCCTCGGGCGAGCGCTTTACGATCTTTGGCGAGGGTGGCGGTAAGGAGCTCGCGGACGAGCTCGACGTGCCGCTGCTGGGAAAGGTGCCTCTGACGATGCCGCTGCGCGAGCAGGCCGACAACGGTGTGCCGCTGGTGATCGAGGACCCAGACGACCCCGCCTCGCAGGCGATCCGCCAGGTGGCACGCGGGATGATCGCGATGGCCCCGATGCAGCTGCCGGTGCTGCCTCTCGTTGAGGTAGCACCTCGCGCCCCGGAGCCGGCCGAGAGCCGCAAACCCGTGGGCATGTCGCTGCCAATGGCCTGAGAGGATTGATTGCCTTCGCGGAGCTTCTCCTGCGAGAGCTCGACTTGACCCACCAAGCCTTCGGTCGGGCGGGCATTGAATCCCGCTCCGCTCGACCCTCGACCGTCTCAGCCGCGAGTCCTTTTCAACCATCGCCCTGCCTTGGCTATTTGTCGGTTGAGAAGTAGTCGGCGTTGATCTGCGTGTACTTCTGCCACTCATCGGGCAGCTGATCCTCCGCGAAACAGGCATCGACCGGGCACGCCTCGACGCAGGCGTCGCAGTCGATGCACTCCTCGGGGTCGATGTAGAGCATCTCGGCCGCGTCATAGCCGGGCTCGTCGGGCGTCGGGTGGATGCAGTCCACGGGGCATACCTCGACGCAGGAGTTGTCCTTCGTGCCAATGCACGGCTCAGCGATCACGTAGGCCATTTAGCTCGTTCCTGGTTCCTTTTTCGGGGGGTTTCAGAGGGGAGAGAGCATTTTACGGATCATCGGATGCGAACAGGGCCCGGCCGACTTCGCTAGCTTCTGGGCATGCTGCTGCTGACAGGCGCAACCGGCCTCGTGGGCTCGGCGCTGCTGCATCGCCTCGTGGCCGAAGACGCCCCGGTGCGCTGCCTGGTGCGCGATCCTCGGCGCCTGGGTGCCCAGCGTGTGCGCGTGCAGATCGCACTAGGAGACCTGACCGACCCGCCATCGTTTCGCAACGCCCTGCGCGGGGTGCACACGGTCGTGCATCTGGCGGCGTCGATCCGCGACCAGCCAAACGGATCGATAGAGGAGCTGAATGGAATCGCAACGTGGAGAATGGTCGAGGCCGCCGAGCGCCAGGGAGTGGAGCGCTTCGTGTTCTTCTCCGCTCTCGGCGCCTCTACTCACCACCGTGCCCGGCTGTTTCGAGCCAAGGCACTGGCAGAGCAGGCCGTGACTGCGGCGCAGCTGAAATCGATCACCTTCTCCCCGTCGATCATCTACGCCCCCGGCGATCGCTGGCTGACGCTGCTGGAACGCATGGCGCTGGCGCCGGTGATGCCAATCTCAGGGAATGGTCGCGCGCTGTATCAACCGATCTGGGCGGAGGATGTGGCCGACTGCGTCGCCGCTGCTCTGCGTCAGGAGCAGCACGAGCATCACAAGCGCTATGAGCTAGCAGGACCACAGACGCTCAGTCACGAGCAGATCGTACGACTAGCGTTGCTCGCCGCCGACCGTCGCCGCCCATTGGCCCACATCCCTACTCCGATCGTCTCGCGCGTTCTGCGTCTCCTGGAGGCGGCGGTCGGAAGCAAAGCGATAGCCACGTGGGACGAAGCCGAGCTGATGGAGATACCGATGACCTGCGCCCGTGGCAGTGCGGACGCGGAAAGCCTGGGGGTCGCGCCCCAACCGATGTCAGCAGTGCTCGCCACATAATCTGAGCGATCTATTCGATGATCGCAAGAACACATGCCGAGCTGCTAGCTCATGCGCATAGAAGCGGCACACCTTAGGCGCACTCGATCTCCTCATCGCCGCCACCGTCCGCGCTCACTAGAGAATCCTCATCACTGCCGACGCACGAGGGCTCGAGGATCTCCCTGGTCTAACCGTCCGCCTCCTCCACGGACCCCTAACTCGGCCTCAGGCGCCCTACTCCGCTACACCCTGGGCGATGGGCGAGCGACGAGCACTCCACGGCAGCGCCTCTTCCAGCTGGGAAGCCAGCGCCAGCAGAGCACCCTCGCCCGCGGGCCGCCCGACGAGCTGCACACCGAGGGGCAGCCCGTCATCCCCCTGATAGAGCGGCAGGGAGATCCCCGGCTGCCCGGACGCGTTGAAGATCGGGGTGAATGGCGTGAACAGACCCGAGCGAGTGAACGTGGACATCGGTTCGGGCGCGGCGGTGTCGAGCGAGCCTAGCGGCAACGGACGCTCCGCCAGCGCTGGTGTCAACAGCGCGTCGTAGGGCGCCAAGAAGGAGACGAGCTGCCGCGCAAAGGCTTGCAGCCTCACGGCCGCCCCCATGCCCTCCAGGGCGTTCATCTTGCCGACCATCGAATAGATCGCCCAGCTCATCGGCTCCATGTCCTCGGCCGTCGGCTCCCGGCCAGCAACCATCCCCGAATAGGCGATCTGGAGCGATATGTGAACCGAGAAGACAGCACCAAACAACTCGGAGATGCCCTCGATCTGCCAGGGCGGGTCGACCTCCACCACCTCGTGCCCGAGCGAGCCCAGTAGCTCCGCCGCATCGGCCACAGCGCGCGCGCACTGCGGATCGACAGTGGCTTCGGGTATAGGTGGCAGCGTGGTAGCCGCGATCCGCAAACGGCCCGGCCGCGGGCCGGCACTGCGCGCGAACGGCTCGCTTGGCGGCGGCGCCCAGGTGGCATCGCCGGTCTCATAGCCGGCGAGCACGTCGAGGATCGCCGCGGTATCGGCGACTGTGCGCGTAAGTACGCCGTCGATTCCCAGGGAAGAGTCACCGAGTTCAGGCGCTGGGGAGATGCGTCCGCGCGTAGGCTTCAGGCCGACAAGCCCGCAGCATGCGGCAGGGATACGGATCGAGCCGCCACCATCGTTGCCGTGAGCAACTGGGACCATCCCCGAAGCGACAGCGGCGGCCGCGCCACCGGAGGAGCCTCCCGGCGTGCGCCCGAGATCCCAGGGATTGCGTGTGGGGCCGAACAGGCGCGCCTCCGAGACGGGCAGGATCCCGTACTCCGGGAGCGTGGTCGTACCGACGATCACAAAGCCAGCGTCCTTCAGCCGGCGCGTGATGTTGTGGTCGTAGTCGGCCACATGCTCAGCCATCAGCGAGCAGCCGATAGTGAGCCTGTAGCCGCTCACCGGGCGGTTGTTCTTGATCGCGATCGGCACACCAGCAAATGGGCGCTCGTCGCCGGCCTTGATCTGCGCGGCCGCGGCCAGCGCACGCTCACCGTCGATCTCTACGAACGCATTCAGTTGCGGGTTTAGCTCCTCGATCCGACCCAGAGAGATCTCCACCAGCTCCCGTGCGGAGACCTCCCCCGCTCTGACCATCTCAGCGAGGTCGACCGCCGGACGGAGCATCAAATCGTTGTCAGGCACTGCGCTCCTCCTTGTGGATGGTGGCGCAAAGCGCCACTCACTCGGTTGGAGCCTACCGGTGCGATTCCTGCGACGATATGACCCTTCCCATAAGGCAATCGCCCCGCCGAGCATCGAACCAGAAAGCGAGTCGCCATGAGCGAGGTTCAGACAGTACCCGAGGTCCAGTCGGGCCTTGAAGGCGTCGTCGCCTTCGCCACCGAGATCGCCGAGCCCGACAGGGCCGGCGGCGCGCTGCGCTACCGCGGTATAGATATCGAGGACCTGGTCGGCGCGGTCCCTTACGAGCAGGTCTGGGGCCTGTTGGTCGATGGCCGCTTCAAACCCGGTCTTCCGCCAGCCGAACCGCATGCGCTCACCGTGCGCTCGGGCGATCATCGCGTGGACGTGCAGTCGGCGCTTGCGATGCTCGCCCCGGAGTGGGGCTTCGGGCAGCTGATCGACATCACCGACGAGGAGGCTCGCGACAACCTCGCCCGGGCCTCGGTGATGGCGCTCTCGTTTGTCGCTCAGTCCGCGCGCGAAGCCGGGCAGCCTCCGGTTCCCCAAACTGAGGTCGACCAGGGCAAGACGATCCCCGAGCGCTTCCTGATCCGCTGGCGCGGCGAGGTCAACCCCGATCATGCCAAGGCGATCGACGCCTATTGGATCTCCGCCGCCGAGCACGGCATGAACGCCTCGACGTTCACCGCACGGGTTATCGCTTCCACCGGTGCGGACGTGGCGGCCGCGCTGTCCGGAGCCGTGGGCGCGCTGTCGGGCCCGCTGCACGGCGGGGCACCCTCGCGAGTGCTGAAGATGCTCGACGAAGTCGAACAGACCGGCGATGCCGAGGTCTGGGTCAAGGCGGCTCTCGATCGCGGCGATCGTTTGATGGGCTTCGGCCATCGCGTCTACCGCGCCGAAGACCCGCGCGCGAAGGTACTGCGTCGCACTTGCAGCGAGTTGGGCTCGCCGCGCTTTCAGGCCGCCGAGGCCCTAGAGCAGGCGGCGCTGGCGGAGCTGCAGGCACGCAAGCCCGATCGCGTGCTCGCCACCAACGTCGAGTTCTGGTCGGCAGTCGTCCTCGACCTGGCCGAAGTTCCGCCCGATCTCTTCACCCCTATGTTCACCTGTGCGCGCGTGGCCGGCTGGTCGGCGCATATCCTCGAGCAGAAGCGCGAGGCCAAGCTGATCCGCCCGACCGCCAAGTATGTCGGGCAAGGCCCACGGTCAGTGGGCGAAGTCGACTGACAAGACACCCGGTCCGTTAGTCCTCGAGACGACGAGCCAGGCAAAGAGACCCTGAAAAAACAAGAGGGCCCGGCATCATGCCGGGCCCTCTTGTTGTACTCATCGGCAGCCGGGCGAGCCAGGCTGAGTGCTTCTTTACATCATCCCGCTCATGTCGGGCATGCCACCGCCGCCGCCGCCGCCGGCTTCCTTCTCCGGTACCTCAGCGACAATCGCCTCGGTGGTGAGGATGTTCTTGGCGATCGACGCCGCGTTCTGCAGCGCAGAGCGTGTGACCATCGCCGGGTCGATGACGCCAGCCGCGACGAGATCGACGATCTCGTTCGTGGCGGCGTTTAGGCCCTGGCCCTTCTTGGCCTTGCGCACGTCGTTGACCACGACCGAGCCCTCCAGGCCCGCGTTCTCTGCCAGCTGACGCAGCGGCTCCTCGAGCGCCCGCAGCACGATTCGCGCACCCGTGCGTTCGTCGTCCGAGCCGTCGGCAGAAGCCCCGTTCTCGCTGACGCTGATCGCCGAGGATGCCTGCAGCAGCGCGACGCCACCACCGGGCACGATGCCCTCCTCGAGCGCCGCCCTCGTTGCCTGCAGGGCGTCCTCGACACGGTGCTTCTTCTCCTTCATCTCCGTCTCGGTCGCAGCGCCGACCTGGACCACGGCGACGCCGCCGGAGAGCTTTGCCAAGCGCTCCTGGAGCTTCTCGCGGTCGAAGTCCGAGTCGGTGTTCTCGATCTCGGCCTTGATCTGGTTGATGCGGCCCTTGATCGCGTCGGCCTTGCCGGCGCCGTCAACGATCGTGGTGTTGTCCTTCGCCACGACGACGCGACGCGCGCGCCCGAGCTGGGACACCTGGGTGTTCTCCAGCTTCAGACCCATCTCCTCGGTGATCACCTCGGCGTCGGTGAGGATCGCGATGTCCTCGAGCATCCGCTTGCGACGATCGCCGAAGCCCGGAGCCTTCACCGCGACTCCGGTGAACGTTCCGCGCAGCTTGTTGACGACCAGGGTGGCCAGCGACTCGCCCTCGACATCCTCGGCGATGATCAGAAGCGGCTTGCCCGACTGGATCACAGCCTCCAGTACCGGCAGAACGTCGCGGACCGAACCGATCTTGGAATTGGCGATCAGGATGTAGGGGTCCTCGAGCACCGCCTCCATGCGGTCCTGGTCGGTGACCATGTACGGCGAGATGTAGCCCTTGTCGAACTGCATACCCTCGGTGAACTCGAGGTCCATGGCGAAGGTCTTGCCCTCCTCGACGTTGACCACGCCGTCCTTGCCGACCTTCTCGATCGCGTCGGCGATCACGTCGCCGATCTCCTCGTCGCCGGCGGAGATCGTCGCCACACGGGCGATCTGGTCCTTGCCGGAGACCTCCTTGGACTGCGAGGCGATGTTCTTGACGACCTCGTCGACCGCTTTCTCGATGCCGCGCTTGAGCGCCAGCGGGTTGGCGCCGGCGGCAACGTTCTTCAGGCCCTGACGAACGATCGCCTGAGCAAGCACCGTCGCTGTCGTGGTGCCGTCGCCGGCCACGTCGTTGGTCGCCGTTGCGACCTCGCGCACGAGCTGTGCGCCCTGGTTCTCGAAGACGTCCTCGACCTCGATCTCACGAGCGATCGTGACACCGTCGTTGGTGATCGTCGGCGCTCCGAACTTCTTGTCGAGCACCACGTAGCGACCCTTCGGGCCGAGCGTGACCTTGACCGCGTTGGCGACCGCGTCGACACCAGCCTCGAGAGCCGAACGGGCGTCGGCGCTGTACTTGATTTCCTTGTGAGCCATGTGTTCTCAGATCTCCTTATGCGACCTTGGCGAGGACATCGGACTCGCGCAGCACGAGCAGATCCTCACCGGTGTCCGGGTCCTTGATCTCGGTCCCGCCGTACTTGCTGTAGAGGACCTCGTCGCCCTCCTTGACATCCATCGGAATGCGCTTGCCCGCGTCGTCGAGCTTGCCGTCGCCTGCGGCGAGGACCTTGCCCTTCTGCGGCTTCTCCTTGGCGGTGTCGGGGAGCACGAGGCCACTGGCGGTGGTCTGCTCCTCCTCGATCGCCCGCACGATCAGACGATCGCCCAGGGGCTTGAGCTTCATGTTTAGAAAACCTCCATCTAGAGAATGCGACTGTCGGCTCGCCACTCCCGTGGGAGAGCATGCCGCCCTCGTTGGCACTCTCCCTATGAGAGTGCCAGAAGCTAGTCCAATATATAACGAAGTTGGCCATCGTCAAGGCTTGGTTGGCACTCTTCACATTTGAGTGCCAACTTTTTGGGGGCTTTTGAGGGCCTGCGCAGCCCTACGTGCCCGTAAGTCGCGTTCAGGAGAGCTGGCCGGCGGAAGTTCCTGCGTCCACCAATTGCTGCACTTCGACGCCCTTTGCGGTGAGCGCCCAGGCGTTGGCGGCACCGCTGACCTGCCCGGCTCCGCTGTTGTGGACCAGCCCGAGCCGCTCCATGCGGCTCAAGAGCTTCGAGATCTGCCCTTGGTCGTCGATTCCCGCGGCCATCCCGATATCGCGATTGGAAGCACCGGGGCTGACCGCGATCGACATCAGTACCCGCACGGTGCGGTAGGTGAGGCGCATCTGGAGGTCGCGCAGCGGATCGCCGCTTGGAGCACGAGTTCGAGTCTGAGGCTGCGGCGCCGCACGCGAGCTTTCCTTCTGAGCAACCGCAGGACCGAGATAGGGGAGCACGATCATGCTCATCAAAGAGCCGGTCAACTCCAGCAGCGAACCGCGGCGCTCGTCTGCCTTTCCCCGGTCATGAGCGATCAGCCGTGTGTAGAGCACCGACAGTACGCCTCCGACGAGGCACTCACCGGTCAGCGCCGCTGGCGCCTTTGCCTGGCTGCGTCCTTGATCGACCTTGGCGATCAGCGCATCGAGAACCTGTTGGCGACGCTCATCGACCTTCGGTCCCGCACCGAGCGTCTCCACGATGCACAGGCGCCCCATCGCGGGCTCGTCTTCGAGGAATTCCAGTACCGCGATCATCCCAGCCCTGATCCGGGTCTGCCACGTCTCGGCCGGGTCATATGCGCCCAGCACATACTCGCTGACGGAGCTGATCGAGTGCTCGAGGGCCGCCAGGAAGCAGTCTTCGAAATCGTTGAACACATCGTAGAAGGTGCGACGCGAGACACCCGAGCGCGAAACGACATGGGCAACTGTCGCGCTGGCGCGGCCGCGCTCGGAGACGGCGTCGATAATCGCCGCGATCATCCGGGCGCGCTGGATATCGGTTACGTGACCGCGTCCGGGCTCCTCTTGATCCGCGACCCGGGTATCGCGCTTTGGCCGCTTCGCCGCCATCAGGAGAACCGCTGCTTCGAGGGCCTCCAAGCGAGGCCCACCCAAACCATCAGAAGATTTATCCGGCGGCGCGACGAGGGACAGCTGACCTCCGCCCTGCTGGCGATGGCTGCATAACCCCGCTTCCGCGCTGATCCTGATGGGGACATCTTTAGTTCTGCGCTCCGCCGAAGCCCTTCATCGCTTCGGTCATCGCGACCGGCTTGTCGACGATTTGGGAGAAGCGAACAACGGTCACCGTGTCGTCCATCGAGACAGTGCGCCCATAGATCTGCTCGAGGAAGTGGATCAGCTCTTCGTGACGGCGGAACTCGGGGTTGTCGTGCTTGATGTCGCGGGGGGAGATCTCCGAGACCTTCACCACCTCGACGTTGTCGATCACCGCCTCGAAGATCCGCTCCCGCGGCGAGTACTGGTAGCCGATCGTAACCAGCACCAGCTGGTTCTTGCGGTACTTGTGAGACTTGTCGCCGAGCCGGATCGTGGCGGTCTTGCGGCCGCGCTTGAGCTCGTCGGCGAAGATTGTCGAGTAGAAGTTCAGGACCTGCACGGCCTGGCAGGCTACCGGCTCGCTCGCAATATGGCCAGCGCGCGTGAAACCATTTCGCGCTCGCCCCCATATGTGAGCTCCTCACGGGCCCGCTTGAAGTCAAACCAACTGACCTCTTCGACCTCGCCGTCGTGGTCTGCGGTGTCCCCTTCTACGTAGTTGAACAGGAAGAAGGCGACCGACTTGCGGATCGTCTTGCCGTCGCGGCGATACCAGTAGAGGGACTTGCCCAGTTCGCACACGGGATCGGCCACGACCCCGGTCTCCTCGCGCACCTCCCGCGTCGCGGCCTGCACGGCGGTCTCCCCCTCGTCCAGATGACCCTTCGGCAAGGCCAGGACGACCGATCCGTCGGCGGCGCGGTTGACGGGAACGATCACGAGGACTTCATCTCCTCGCACCACGACGCCCCCGGCAGAGAACTCGCGCGCCGAGGACTCCCGCGAGCGCCCATCGGAGCGCGACTCAGAAGACATATGCCTGAAGCGCCTGTGGGTCGTGGACCACCAGGCGCCCACGGCCCTGGGAGATCACGCCGGCGCGCTCTAGCACCGCGAGAAAGCGCGAAGCGGACTCGCGTGAGGAGCCTGCTAGCTTCGCCAGATCCGCCTGGGTCGCGGTGACAAGCACATCGGTGGAGACCTTGCCCTCTGCCACCTCCTGGTCGACCAACTCCCCGAGGGCCGCGGCCACACGGCTCTGCACCGTCTGGAAGGACTGGCGCGCGAGGCGCTCGTTCATCTCACGCAGGCGCCTGCCGAGCGCGATCACCAGACGCGTTGAAATTTCGGGGTGTTCACGCATCAGCCGGCGCATGTCCGGTCCAAGCACCGCGACCACACTCGTTTGCTCGATCGCCTCGACGGTGGCCGAGCGCAGCTCGTCCTCGAACATCGCAAGCTCCCCGAAGATGTCGCCGGGTCCGAACGTGGCAAGCGTGATCGTGCGCCCGTCGGGGTGCTCGCGCACCGCACGCGCGTGACCGCAGCGCACGATGTAGCAGGTGTCGCTTGAGTCCCCGACGCGGAAGACCGTCTGGCCTGGTTCAAAGCCGCGGGGTACGGCTAGCTGGGCGATGCGCTCCAGATCGTCTTGCTCGAGCGTAGAGAACACGGGGACGCGGCCCAGTAGCGCCAGAATCTCCTCTGCGTTGAGCGTCGCCATACGCAGGGAATTATCACACCAGCCCAGTCATTCACCCGCGCGGCGGTCCGTTCGCGCAGATCGACTGTTCTTCTAGTAATGAACCTAAGCTATCTTCAACTGATGTCAGTCGGTAAGGCTCGTGCGATCGCCGTGGAGCTGGTGCTCTGGCTCCTACTGGCGGCCTCACCCGGCATCGCGGCAGGCGCGAGCACACAGAATCACCACCCCGCCGCGCACTCGCTGCTCACCTCACGCAACCTGTGGGCCACCGTCGACGTGTGCAGTCCCACCGACCAGCCCAACACGGTCGGCATCCGCGGCTCGATGCCCAGCGACATGCATCCCAAGGACGAGATGTTCATGCGCTTCCAGCTGCAGTATCTGAACGTGAGCACCAAACAGTGGGTGGACGTGGGCCCTAGCGCCGATTCGGGCTTTTTCAAGGTGGGCAACGCGTCCACGGTGCGCCAGGCTGGCCGCACATTCGAGCTGGTGCCCCCCTCTGGCACATACACGCTGCGTGGATATCTGGAATTCCAGTGGCGCAGAGGCGCCCATGTGGCGCACTCGGTCAGTCGTGTCACGGCGGCTGGGCACACGAGTCTGGCCGGGGCCGATCCGCCGAATTACAGCGCCGCCAGCTGCGAACTGAAGTAGACCTGACGCTATAGCGACTCGCTGAACAGGCGCGGGTCGTTGGTGATGATTCCATCGACGCCCATTGCGCTCAGCTTGGCAATCATGCGCGCGTCATCGACTGTCCACACGTACAGTTCGCCGCTGCCTTCGCGTACGGCTCCTACGAGCGCCTTGGTTACCACGCGCCAGTGAGCCATGATCGCGTCCACGCGCCCCTCTTTCAATGCTGTGCGGGCGCGGCGGGGGAGCGTGGCTCGGTAGCCAGTGAGAATCGCCAGCGCCGGGATCGCGGTGAGCATGTCGGTGGTGTAGTCGCGGCGCACGCGTGGCACCGACCAGCCCAGGCGCAGCAAGGGCTCAGCGGCACGGATCCGCGCGAGCGCCTCCGGGAACATGCCGCTGATCAGTGTTCGCGTCACGAGCTCGTGCTCTCGCAGCGCCTCGAGGACACGCAGCTCATAGCCGGGGATCTTCATGTCCAAGTCGAGTTCGATCCCGGCGAACGCCTCCCCCGACAGGTGCTCCAGCGCCTGCTCGAGCGTCAGCGGGACACGCGAATGCATGTCCTCGTAGTCGTGGGCCACGAGCAGCCGCCCACTGCCGTCGGTGTGCTCTGAGAGCACGTCGAACTCGATCATCTCCACACCCGCCGAGAGTGCGGCCTGAAAGCTCTCAAGTGTGTTCCCCGGAGCGATGTGGGCAGCCCCCTTGTGCCCTACCCGACGGGGGGCGCTCACCGCTGGCATCCAGGGCACCAGTAGGTCATACGGTTCTGCTCTCCCTGGCCCCGTGCACGAATGGGAGTGACACAGCGTGGGCAGGGCATTCCCGCGCGCCCATACACAGCCCGAGGGCGCGCCTGGTAGCCGTCTTGGGCCGATTGGGTCATGTGCTCGCGGGCGAAGCCGACCACGGCCAGGATCTCCTGCTCGCTGACTTCACCGGCTGCTCGCCAGGGGTCCACAGCGGCCGCGAAGCAAGCCTCGGCCTTCCAGATGTTTCCGATGCCGGCCAGTGTGCGCTGGTCGAGCAGCGCGTCTCCGATCGGGCGCGTCGGGTCGTCTTCACGCAGCCGCCGCCAAAGAAGCTCGTAGTCCAGACGCTCACCGAGTATGTCCTGACCGAGGCCGTAGAGGCGCCTATCGGTGCGGGCACGCGACTCACTGAGCAACTCAAGGACGGGGCCGTCGAACTGCACCACCTCAACGCCACCCGAGCGGATCACCAACCAGGCGCGGCGTGGAGATCTGCTCCAGCGCTGCCCGGAGCGGTAGACGCCCCACGCGCCGCTCATGCGTAGATGCGAGTGCAGCGTCAGGTTCTCCTCGAAGCGGATAAATAGATGCTTGCCGTAGGCCTCCACGAGGCGCACGGCGCGTCCCGCCAAGCGCTCTGACCAGCGGTCCTTGCGGTGGCGCTCTTGGGGCGCTGAGATCTGCTCGGGGACCTTGCCCTGGAGCACCGGGCGGATGCGGTTGGCCGCATAGTGGATCGTGTCGCCCTCGGGCATCTCAGGCGCTGAGGGTGAGCCGACGTGGTCCTGTGTGGAAGCCGAGCAGAGCCAGCAGCGACTCCCAGCTGCTCCCGATCACCGGCTCTCCGTCGATCTTCTCGAGCGCGATCCGCTTGATGTTGCCGGCGCGAGCGTGGTCGACCAGTGCCCTTACGGAAGGCTCGATGCGAGGGTCGTCGTGGTCGACGAGGATTTGCAGCGCCTTGCCTGAGCGCTCCAGGTAGAGCACCGGCTCGGCGCCCGCCAGAACCACGCTCGCCCCGGGGGAGCGGGCGGGGCGCGCACGCTCCCGCTTGGGCCACGGCAGCGCCGCACCATAGGGCTGGGCGGGGTCGGTGGCGGCCAGCACGAGCGGCGGGGACTCCTGGGGCGCACGCCCGGCCCGCAGACGCTCGACTGCGCCGGGGAGCGCGAACTGAGCTCCGCCGAGCCCCTCCACGAAGTAGCCGCGGCGCGCTATGCCGAGTGTCTCGAGCTGACACAGCTCGCCGTATATGGCCGAGAAGCCGCCTGGCACACCCTCGGCGAGTACCAGCTCGCGGGTGAGGATTCCATGGCGCTCGAGCAACAGCTCAGCCAGGGCCCGCCGTCTGGCGGGGGGCGATATCTCCGTCTCACCAGAGAGGTCGGCGAACAGCGGCGCGGTCAGCGACCAGCGCCCTTGGACCTGCCCTCTGCCCGAACCGCGGCGCGAGGCAAAGCGCGAGCGAGCGGCGGGGACGCCTGGGACGCCGCGCGGACTGGAGCGTGCCAGGGTCAGCCGCGGGGCCCGTAGTGGCGCGAACGCGTCGTTGGTCACCTCGCCCACCCAAACGAGGTCCCAGAGGGCCTGCTGGAGAGCCGCCGGGGGCAGATCGATGTCGGTGAGCAGGTCCGTGAAGAAGCAAGAGCCAGCCGTTAGTCGTCCGCGCACGCGCACCTGGTCCTCGCCGGCGAGCGGCTCGGCGGTGAGACCCTTGATCATCGGAGGCCCGATCAGTGCGACGTCCTCACGGAAGTAGAGGGCCACCCGGCCACTTGCGCGACCGAGTGCGCCCGCGCCCACCCATACCAACTCGCCGCTTGCGCAAAGTTGGTCCATCCAGGTATTGGAGTAGGCGCCAACCCGGCGCGGCAGCACGTCGCGCTCCCAGGTCTCCGGTGTGAGCGCGAGCCCCTGCAGCGGCACCAGCTGCTCGCGTAGACGGTCGATCCCTGCGCCGGCGGCGGGATGACGGTCGATCCCGTGCCAGTCCGAGAGAAAAGCCGCGAACGAGCGCCGCTCGGCCGGCTCGATCTCCTTGCGCAAAGCGGCCAGCGACGCGCGCCGTAGTCGCCGCAGCACCTGAGCGTCACACCACTCGCGCTGACCGTCGGCCCCGTCCGGATGCAGTTCGCCGCGAACGAGCTCCCCGGCACGCTCGAGCTCGCGCAGCGCCGGCGTGGGATCAAGGCCGTAGCGCCCGCGCGGTTGGGCGGTCGTGAACGGGGCGTGCGTGTTGCCGTAGCGGCGCATCAGCTTGATCATGGCTTCGGGGACATCGGCAAGGAACGCCCCGGGTAGTCCACCGGGGAGCACCGTGCCCAGCGCGTCGCGGTAGAGGCCGGCGTCGGCAGCGTCGATGAAACGCTCCTGCCCGCCGATGCGCACCCGCACGGCGCGGCGTTCACCCTCCAGAGCCACGAGCAGGCCGTGAGCGTCCACACCGTCACTCACACGTTGGCTGGCCTCCGCGGGGCTGATGTCGCCCGTACGGCGCAGAACGTCGTGTAGTTCATCGCGCGTACTCGCACGGGTGCGCTCTGAGCGGTGCTGTAGGTCGTCCTGCACCTGCTCCAGCGCACCGGGGTCGATCAGTTCGCGCAACTCCTCCGAGCCGAGCAGCTCACGCAAGAGGTCGCGGTCGAGCGACAGCGCGGCGGCGCGACGCTCGGCGTTGGGGATATCCCCCTCATACATATAGGTGGCGACGTAGTCGAACAGCAATGAGGAGGCAAAAGGAGAGGCGGTGGCGGTCTCCACCTCGACGAGTGAGAGCTCACGGCGGTGAAGCTTTGAAAGCAGCTCGCGCAGGCCGGGCAAATCGAGCACGTCGCGCATGCACTCCCTGTAGGTCTCCAGCACGATCGGGAAGTCCTCGTAGCGCTTGGCAACCTCGAGCAGGCTCTGGGACTTCAGCCGCTGCTGCCACAGCGGCGTGCGCTTGCCGGGATAGGCGCGGGGGATCAGTAGCGCACGTGCCGCGTTCTCGCGAAAACGCGCTCCGAACAGAGCCGAGGAGGAAAGCTCGCTGACGATCAGATCCTCAAGGCACTCCGGGTCGATCTGCACCAGCTCACCGGACGGTGGCTCATCCGCATCGGGCAGGTGTACGATGATGCCGTCGTCGGAGTAGATCGCATCCGCCTCCAGGCCGAGCTCTGAACGGATGTGCGCCGACAGCGCCAACCCCCAGGCTGCGTGGACACGTCCGCCGTATGGGGAGAGTACGCACAGACGCCAATCGCCGATCTCGTCACGAAAGCGCTCGATCACGATTGTCTTATCGGAGGGGATGACACGCGTGGCCTCTTGCTGCTCGCGCAGGTAGTCGAGCAGGTTGCGCGCGGCGCGCTCGTCCAGGTCGTACTCGCGCCCCAGAGTCTCCGGACTCTGATCGACCGCCCAGCGCGCGAACGCGCCGATCGCCTCGCCGAGCTCCTTGGGGCGCCCGACACCATCGCCCTTCCAGAACGGTACGGCGCCTGGCACACCCGGGGCGGGGGTGACGATCACGCGGTCGCGGCCGATCTCCTCGATCCGCCAGGTGGGGGCACCGAGCATGAAGGTCTGACCGGGCCGCGCCTCGTAGACCATCTCCTCGTCGAGCTCGCCGACGCGGCGCCCGTCAGGAAGAGTGACCATGTACAGGCCGCGGTCGGGAATCGTGCCGGCGTTTGTGATGGCCAGCTGACGAGCACCCTGGCGTGGGCGGATCCTCCCCGCCACCCGGTCCCAGACGATGCGGGGCCGCAGCTCTGAGAACTCACTCGATGGATAGCGCCCATCGAGCATGTCGAGCACGTTCTCGAGCAGCTCGCGGGAGAGCTCTGAGAAGGAATGGGTTGCGGTGATGAGCTCGTGCAGCTCGTCCACCGATAGTCCCTCGCTCTGCTCCTCGTTGGCTGCGGCCATCGCGACGATCTGCTGGGCGAGCACGTCCAGTGGGTTGCGCGGTACGACGGTCGGCTCGATCGCGCCTTCACGCATTCGCTTGGCCACAACCGCGCACTCCAAGAGGTCCGCGCGGAACTTGGGGAAGATCCTACCCTTGGAGATGTCGCCGACGTTGTGACCGGCGCGCCCAATGCGCTGCAGTCCGGCCGCGACCGACTTGGGTGACTCGACCTGCAGTACGAGATCGACCGCGCCCATGTCGATCCCGAGCTCGAGGCTCGAGGTGGCCACGATGCACGGGATCTCTCCCGCCTTCAGGAGCTCCTCCACAACCATCCGCTCCTCGCGCGCCAGTGAGCCGTGGTGCGCACGTGCGATCTCGACCGGCCGGGCGTTCGCGCGCGCATCAGCTGCATCGGAAGGCGTTTCGGTTTCCCCAGCGGCGAGCTCGTTCAGGCGCAGTGCCAGGCGCTCGGCCGAGCGACGATTGTTGACGAAAATGATCGTCGAGCGGTGTTCGCGAACCAGCGTGAGCAGCTCTGGGTAGATCGCCGGCCAGATCGAGCGCCGCGTGGCCTCGCCCCCGACGAGTGGATCCAGTGGATCGGAGTCCCCGCCACGATCCGGTTCGACCATCGACTCGACCGGGATGTGGATCTTTAGGTCCAGCGGCTTGCGAATTCCGGCGTCGAGGATCTGGCATGTGCGCCGCGGGCCAACCAGGAAACGAGCGATCTCCTCCAGCGGGTTCTGGGTGGCACTCAGGCCGATCCTCTGCACTGTCGCCTCGGGTGTAGCCGAGCGCACCTGGGCCTCGAGGCGCTCGAGACTCAGCGCCAGATGCGCTCCGCGCTTGGTGGCGGCGACGGCGTGGATCTCATCGACGATCACAGCCTCGACACGCTTGAGTGTCTCCCGGGCACGCGAGGTCAGCAGCAGATACAGCGACTCCGGTGTGGTGATCAGGATGTCCGGTGGGTTTCGCAGCATCGCGGCGCGCTCGCGCTGGGGCGTGTCGCCAGTGCGGATGCCCACCCTTAGATCGGCGCCGATCCCACGCAAAGGCGCCCGTAGGTTGCGCTCGATGTCGTAGGCCAGCGACTTCAGCGGCGATATGTAAACGACACGCGTGTGGGCGCTGTCGGCGTTCGAGCGCGCGGGCTCGCTGCCGAGCCGGTCCAGGGCCCACAGGAATGCAGCCAGGGTCTTACCCGAGCCAGTGGGGGCGGCCAACAGGACGTGTCCGCCGCCCGCGATCGCGGGCCATGCCTTGACCTGTGCCGGTGTCGGCTCGGCAAACTGCGACTGAAACCACTGACGCACGCCGGGGCTGAACACCGATAGAGGCACGCACCGAGGCTAGCGCGCCCTGCAGCGCTTCGGTGCGAGAGCTCCCAGCGGATGCTTGCGCTATCGCCCGGCGAGCACCTTGGCGCGCTCCAACACAGCGTCGATCATCGGCTCGGTGAGCCGGCCGGTGAACGTGTTCTGCTGGCTTGGGTGAAAGCACCCGAGTAGCGCGAAGGGCTCGCCGGCGTGCTCGCAACCGTGAGCGAAACGTGGTTTTGGACGTGGCGGGGAGCTCATGCCGGCGAGCCGCGATCGCAGGCGCAGCGCGGCGTCCCAGGCGAATGCTCCGAGACACACCGCCACGCCTATGCGCCCCAGCAGCTCCAGCTCGCGCACGCTCCAGGGCATGCAGTTTTCACGCTCGGCCGGCGTGGGCCGGTTTGCCGGTGGCGGGCAGCGCACCGCCGCGCAGATCCAGGCGTCTTTCAGCTTCAGGCCGTCATCACGATCGCTGGATGTCGGTTGGTTGGCCAGGCCCGCCCTCCACATCGCCGCAAACAGGAAGTCTCCGGAGCGATCACCGGTGAATACGCGGCCCGTACGGTTGCCGCCATGCGCCGCTGGGGCGAGACCAAATATCAGGATGCGTCCTGCGGGATCGCCGAAGCCCGGTAGCGGTCGGCCCCAATAGTCCTCTTGGGAGAAGGCCGCGCGGCGCTCGCGTGCCACCTGCTCTCGCCATGACACCAAGCGCGGGCAGCGCCGGCAGGCAGTGACTTCTCGCTCGAGCGTCTGGAGTGTCTGCCTAGAGGCACCGCTCAAGCCGCTCGCGTACCCTCTAGGTCGAGCATGAGCAACATCGGGTTCAAAGGAGCGTCGGCGGCGGCGCTGACGGTTGTGCTTGCAGGGGGCTTGGCGGCCTGTGGAGAAACCGTCTCCAGCGGGAGCTTCAGCGGTGAAAGCAAGGCCGTGGCACAGGTGATCTCAAACTTCCAGAGCGACGTCAGCTCAGCCGACGAGAAGAGCCTGTGCCAGAAGGATCTGGCGAGCAACATCCGCGGCGGCCTGAGCAAGGGCGGCGGCTGCCAGCAGACGATCAAGAAGCAGCTGGGACAGCTCGACACGTTCACTCTAAAAATCAGCTCGATCGATGTGAAAGGCACTAGCGCCACCGCTCGGGTGAGTAGCACCTATTCCGGTAAGTCCAAGATGAGCACGCTTGATCTGGTCAAGGAAGGTACTCACTGGAGAATCTCGGGCCTGTCCTAGTTTAGGTTAGTGTGGTGCCGTATTGTTGTTGGTAGTAGGTGCGGTAGTCCCCGGAGCGGATCGACTCCCACCACCAGTTGTTCTGCTGATACCACGCGACGGTTTGCTCTAGGCCCTCCGAGAAGCGCATGCGCGGCTCCCAACCGAGCGCCCTTACCTTTTCTGAAGAGAGCGAGTAGCGCCGGTCGTGACCAGGCCGGTCGGTGACGTGCTCGATCAGCGACTGATCCGCCCCTGTGAGCTCGATGATGCGCTTGACCACCTCGATGTTCGTGCACTCATCAGGGCCGCCCGCGTTATACACCTCGCCCGGCACACCACACTCCAGCACACAGCCGATCGCGCGCGCGAAATCGGTCGCGTGGATCCAGTTACGGACCTGCATTCCATCGCCATACACCGGCAGCGAGTCGCCGTGCAGCGCGTTGAGGATCATCAACGGGATCAGCTTCTCCGGGTACTGGTAGGCCCCATAGTTATTGGACCCGCGACAGATCAGCGCCTCCAACCCATAGGTGTGGCCATAGCTCTGCACGAGCAGATCCGCACCTGTCTTAGTCGCCGAATAAGGGGACGAAGGACGCAGCGGACTGTCCTCGGTAAAGGCCCCATCATCGATCGACCCATACACCTCATCGGTGGAGACCTGCACATACCGTACAGCGCGCTCCCGCGCGGCCTCCAGCAGGACATAGGTGCCAAGCGCATGTGTCATCACAAACGCGTCCGGCTGAGAGATCGAACGATCCACGTGCGTCTCAGCAGCGAAGTTCACAACCGCCTGCACCCCATCCATCGCTTCGCCAACGGCCCCGGGATCCTCGATCGCGCCACGCACAAAACGAAACCGGGGATCCCCCGCGATGTCGTGAAAATTCTCCTCACGCCCCGCATAGGTCAACTTGTCGAGCACCACCACCTCATCACCATGCTCAACCAAGCGCTGACGCGCAAAATTCGAACCGATAAACCCCGCGCCACCACAAACCAAAAGTCTCATACCCGCATTATCCCAGCTCTCGCCGCCAAATAGCCGGCCAGCCCATCCTGCCACGGGCCCATCGGGATGACATCCGGACGCTCAGACTCCATCACCGACCACGCCGGCCGGGGCGCGGGACGAGCCATCTGCTCCGTGGTAGCCGACTCGACGCGACACTGCACCTCGGCCTGGCGGAATATCTCAGCCGCGAAGCCGTTCCAGGAAACTTCGCCCGCTCCCGCGAGATGCACCACTCCGCTAACCCCACGCTCGAGCAACCCGATCAACGCCGGCGCGAGATGACCCGTCCAGGTCGGGCAACCCACTTGATCATCGACGACCTGGACGGCCTCCCGCTCACCCGCGAGTCTCAGCATCGTCTCCACGAAGTTGGACCCCCCCACCCCAAACAACCAGGCCGTGCGAACCACCGCGTGATCCCCGCCTGCATCGAGCACACGCCGCTCACCCTCAAGCTTTGAGCACCCATACACCGACACCGGCCCGGTCCGGTCGGACTCCACATAAGGTCTTGGTTGCCCACGCCCATCAAACAGACGCTCCCCGCTAAAGACATAGTCGGTAGAGACGTGCACCATCTGAGCCCCGGCGCCGGCAGCAGCGGCGGCTAGATACCCAGCACCGTCAGCATTGACCGCGTAGGCGCCCTCACGATCGGCCTGCGCGCCATCGACATCGGTCCAGCCAGCGCAGTTCAGTACCGCGGCGGGCGCCAGACGCTCAAAAGCGTCGTTGACCGCCGCAGGATCGGTGATATCCAACGCCGAGCGCGCCAACGCGAGCGGCTCGTGCCCAGCGCGCGCAGCCGCCGCAGACACATCCCGGCCGAGCATCCCGCCGGCGCCGGTGAGGAGAATCCTCACAAGATCGATATGTCTGAGTTGTCGCCGACCATGAATCGGTACGCCCGCGGCTGACGCTCACCACGACGCACCGTCACGTTACGCCCCAAAAGCGAGGACTCCATCCGGCCATCCAGATCGCACACCGAAGACCCAGCCAACAGAATCGAATGCTCCACCTCGGCATTAGCGATCCGGCAACCATCACCAACCGCCGTATAAGGCCCCACATAGCAATCACACAACCGCGCGTCCTTACCGATGATCGCCGGCCCACGCACAGTACTGCGCTCCAGGCGAGCTCCAGCCTGCACCACTACCCGCCCGTCAACCCGCGAATCCACAAGCTCGCCCAGTACCTCCCCGACGAGCGTATCCAAGATCAACCGGTTGGCCTCCAGCATGTCCTCCAAACGCCCCGTGTCCTTCCACCAACCCTGCACGATATGCGGCTCCACCCGCATGCCCGCGTCGACGAGATGCTGGATCGCGTCGGTGATCTCAAGCTCCCCACGCGAGGACGGCTCGATCGCCCTCGCCGCCTCATGAATCTGGGCCGTGAACATATACACACCCACCAACGCCAAATCGGTCGCCGGCTCAGAAGGCTTCTCCACCAAACGCACAACCCGCCCCTCCCGCCCACTCCCCGGACCACCAAGCTCAGCAACCCCATAATTCTCCGGATCAGCAACCGGCGTCAGCAAGATCAACGCATCCGGCTGATCCTCCCGAAACACCCGCACCAACTCCGAGATCCCACCCTGCAGAAGGTTGTCACCCAAATACATCACAAACGGGCTGCCACCCAAAAACGACTCTGCCGTCAATACCGCATGAGCCAAACCAAGCGGCTCCTCCTGCTCCACATAAGTGACCCTCACCCCAAAGACCGAACCATCTCCCACCGTGTCACGGATCTCCTGACCAGTCTCCGGAGCGATGATGATCCCAACCTCCTCGATCCCCGCAGCCGCCATCGCCTCGATGCCATAAAACAACACCGGCTTATTCGCCACCGGAACAAGCTGCTTAGCCGACGTATGCGTAATAGGACGCAACCGCGTCCCCTTACCCCCCGACAAAATAAGACCCTTCAGATCGTTCACCTGGCCATCTCCATCAGTAGATGCCACCGAGCTTGCGATGATCCCAACTGGTACGGCGGCGCTCCACGAACTCGATGCCAACTCGCTTGGCCGCCTGCGCCTGCACTGCCGTGCGCGCCTCGGACGGGAGCTCGACGGGCGGGAGCTGGCCTCGCGGGACCGAGTTGCGCAGCAGGATTTCCGCTCCCAGAGTGGCGACTGTGTCGATGTCGCGATGGATGATCGCCTCGCATTGGAGCATCACTCCCCGCAGTTCATGGTAGGCCTCCCCGGCCTCCACCTGCAGGCTCGCCCGCATATCGCGCTCGAGATTTCGCACCTTCTGAGAAGCTCCGTAGGTCCAGGCCCACAGCCGCGGCCCCGGCTCGCCCGCGGGAGGGTCTCGCAGCACGTACCACAGCGGCATCAGGTGTGGCCATCCCTGCGGCCCAGCGGTCGCGCAGGTCACGGTGCGCTCTTCGGCGAAAAACGAGGCGACCTCGGCCTCGCTCATCTTGATCTGCTCGCGGCGGCTCACTGCCGGAAGACTATGACGCCCAGCTTCATCACGGCGCCGTGGCCTTACATGCCTGCAAGAAGAGCTCGTATTGGGTGTTTCGTGGCCGGCCGGGTTTCCCGTTGCCCCGGAAGAGATTGGTCAATCTCATCCCAACCGACTCGTAGATGTCTCTCAGTTCCTCAACGGAGTACAGCCGCTTGCGGAACGGGATCGGCTGAGACTTCTCAAAGCCCTCGCCGAGATAGGTAATGGTGCCTTCCTGGCAACGGGTCTGGCTGTTCCAGTGATGATCGACCAGTTCGACTGCCTCGGCGCCCTCGATCCGGCTCTTGCCCGACGGAGACTTTTCTACGTGCATGACGTTAGGGATCTGCGCCACGTGCCTGCCGGGGCCCTTCAGCGCACCTGAGATCACCTCGAAGACCCGCCGATTTTCGGCCTCGGTCGGGAAATAGCCGATGGCTCCGTCGTTGAGGCTCAACACGACGTCAAATTCTCTGTGCCACCGACCGTCGCGAAGGTCGGCTTGAACGAACTCGACTGGAAGCGATTGCGCTTTCGCCGCGTCCCGTGCGACCTCGACGTTTGCCTGGGAGATCTCAACACCAACCACAGAGAACCCCCTGCGCGCCAGCTCGAGCGCGTGTCTGCCGGTACCGCAGCCAAGGTCGAGGATTCGCTCGCCGCCGAGCGGCTCGAGCATCCTCAGCAGCCGGTCGACTTCAGAGCCGGTCCTCTGCGCCCAGGGCAGTTTGGCCATTTGCGGCGTGTAGGCGGCGCGGTACCAGTCATCCTTGACCTCCTGCCCAGTCATAGTCGCGGTGTGAGAACAGAGTCATACGAGTTGACTGATCCCCCCGCCAGCAGCCTTGAGCTAGCACGAGCGTTCATCCCAGCAGAAGAGCCTCTAGTCGCGACCCGCTCCGAAGAGCTCACCAGTCAGCCGACGCCGGCGGGGACGGCCCGCAACTTGGCCGCGGCGGTGAGCACCGCCTCACGAGCGTCCCGCGGCTCCAGCACCACCGCGTCGCCAGCCTCCTTGAGGACCTCGCGCACCAGCCAGTCGACCCCGGCAAAGCTGAGCTCGACCACGATCGATCCGTCCTCGTGCTCGGCCACCATCCGTCGCTGCTCGCGAGCCCAGCGTGCACGCTCCGGCGAGACCCAGACGCGCGCGCTGCGCGAGGCCTCCACCTCTCCGGTGCGCAGCCAGCCATCCACCTCAGCCGCCGGGTCGACCTCGGGGCGCGGCTGGAAACGCTCGTCGGTGACCTCCGCCCGTCTAATCCGATCCAGGCGGAAATGGCGCATTTCCCCCTTTTCGGGATCGAACGAGGCCACGTACCATCCCTCACGACCGTTGGTCAGCGCGTATGGCTCCACCCTGCGCAGTGAGTACTCGTCCTCGTTCTCCTTGTAATAGTCGAGCTCGATCAGATGGTGCTGGTTGATCGCTCGCGACACCGTGGCAGCCACCTCTGAGTCTTCGCCGCGCCCGTGCGCCACCTGCAGCCCCTGCTCCATCGGGTCCTCACCCAGAGCGGCGACGATCTTCTCGCGCGCGGAGGTCAGCGACCCCTCCGGGATGTGCTCGCCAATCAAATCGATCGCGGCGATCAGGGCCTTCGCCTCGACAGGCAACAGGCGCGCAGGACGATCGAAGTTGTCGCTATAGGGCTCGGGGTCGACCTCGATCTCCCCCTCCTCCTCGTGGACTTCCGCATACAGCACGTACGAGCCGCCGCCGAAGTTGACTACGTTCAGCACACCGACGTCTTCGCGCAGCTCCTCCTCGGAGAGCTGCAGGCGCTCACAAAGATCGGCTATTTTCTCGCGCCTGCCCGCTCTGCCAGCCTGAATCAGGATGCTCGCGAGGGTCACCAGCCGCGCGAAGCGCTCTGGACGAATCGCGGCCTCGCTGCGGCTCTCGCGCTCCGCCGGCACCGGCGGTTTGACGGCGTGCGCGTCGGTGTCGTAGCTATGTATAGCTTGCCCCCTCGATGCGCCGTGGCTCTTGTCGGCCGCCTCGCCGTGGCGCTCCTCCAGCAGTGTCAGACGCCTGGTGAACTCCTCTAGGAGCTCTGCCGGTCCTTGTAGGTGGGCGTGCTCGCCTAGACCGAGCACCCAGGAGACGATCGTACGAACGTTGGCGTAGGGGGTGCTGAACACCACCCCCGAGCCGTCCCTGTCGTCGGCTGGACGAACCTCACCGTAGCGGCTGAAGTGCCGCTCGATCTGCCACGCGATGCGATCGGATATGCGGATCTCAGCCACGCCTCGGGGCTCTCCGAACTGCCACTCGGCACGGTTGGCGTAGGAGCGCGGGTCAAAGTCGACGGGACGCTTGAAGTCGTGCTCGGCCTTGGTCGCATACGCCACCTTGCCGCGGATACGCGAGAGGCGAAAGACACGAATCGCCTTGCGCTCGTGCGCGTAGCCCAGCAGATAGAACTGACCGCCCTGGAACAGCAGGTGGTAGGGATCGACACGGCGAGCACCGATCTCGTCGCGCTCCATCGTGTAGTAGTCGAAGGTGATCGTCTTGTTACGGAAGATCGCCGTCTCGACCTTCGCCAGTCGTGCGGAGAGCTCATGCCCGCCGGCGGAAGCGGTGATGCCGAGCGCGACCGAGCGCTGCTCGGGTGCCCGCAGCGGGCTGGGACGCCCCCAGGTGATCTGCTGCAGCGCGAGGCGTAGCGGCTCGGCGTAGGCGAACTCGCCATCCAGCAGGCTGAGTGCCGTCTGCAGCGCCGCGAGCTCCTGATCGGAGAAGGCGATAGCGGGCAGGTGAAAGTTCTCTGGGCGCAGCGAATAGTTCTCCTGCTCGGCGGCCCCGTCGATAGGTCGCTCGACGGTCAATTGGATGCGCAGCGAATCGAGCTCGGCGCGATCGGCGTAGAAACGCCGCGCGAACGCGTCCTCGTTCATGCCGCTGTAGCCCTCCACGTCACGCCGGATCTCAAGTGCGGTCACCGGCCGACGCTCGGCCATCAGGTAGGAGATCAGCGACAGCTGACGGATGAGCTTCTCGGTGTCCTTTGCCATGGCCTTTCCTAAAGATAGAACCACACAGGGAGAGGGTGATCGTCCCAAACACTCTCTCCCGCTATTTGCGAGCTTTGGACCGGTCTGATTCGCCTGCGTATTCCGACCAGTCGCCGATCGCCGGGAAATGCGAGCTCACCGACAGTTCTACTCGAATGGTCTGTTAGGAGTCGCCGAGGCTCCAAGAGCTCATCTGTGCGCTTACGCAGTCTAGCTTGCCGTAAGCGAGGTCTCCGATGCATGCGCATCCCGGCAAACGTCTACTACCCGCTCATGAGAGGCTCCTCAGAAGAGCAAAGTCAGCGGACCCGGCGAGCCCCCTGCCGCAGCTGCGGCTGAGCCCTCGCCGGAGTCTTCACGGGCGACGAGCGATTCCTCATGGGGCACTGGGAAGAACGCGCCCGCACCGAGCGCGCGATCGAACCCGGACCAGCTCTGACCAGCCGGAAGCTCCTTCTGCAGACGGTCGAAGCTGCCCAGACGTCCCCCGAGATTGTCGATCATGTGCACAAGTGTGGCCTCCCGTGTGCACGGCACGACCGGACTGCCGTGCTCGAGTGAACCGTGGTGGGAGAGGATGATGTGAAGCACCGCCCATTCGGTGCTGCGCGGGAAATCCTCGAGGTCCTCGATCAAGCGACGAACACGGTAATAGCCCAGCGCGATCTCGCCGTGCAGCCGACCGAGATCTGTCAGGTCGATGTGCCGGGGATCGTCGGTGTATGCCTCGAGCTTTCCGATGTCGTGCAGCAGTGCACCGGTTACCGCGACGTCTCGGTCGATCCCCGGGAACGTCGCGCTGATCGCGCTTACCGCCTGGGCCACCCCGAGGCAGTGCTCCAGCAATCCGTGCTGATATGCCTGGTGGTAGTACTTCGCCGCCGGAGCCTGTCGATACACCGCCCACAGCTCGGAGTCCTCGCCAAAGACGTTGTCGAGCAAAGCACGCAAATGCCGGTTCTGGATTGTCTGCAGAAGCTCGCGCACTTCGCTCTCCATCTGCTGTGGATCTCTGACAGTGCTGTCCAGGAGCTCTTCGATGGAGAAGCTTTCGGGATCGGGCATGCGCACCGCACGCAGCTTTATTTCCGGGCCGAAGTTTGGGTTGATCACGTAACGACCGCAGATGTGAAGAGGCTTGCCCTCCTGCAGATCGTTGAAGTCGGCGACGTCTCTCCAAACCATCGCGTTTACGGCCCCTGTGCGATCTCCCAAGCGGACCCTCAGGTAGGTTCGCCCGTCACGCATTTCGCGGCGCTCGACGCGGCGCACCAGCAACACCTGGTCGATCTCGGTCCCATCATTGAACTCCTTGACGAGCATGACTTGAAGGTAAAGAAGTAGGCGGACGGGACACCAAAGCCACTAGCATCGCGCACATGCGCACTGCTCTGCTAACGGGAGGAACCGGCGGCTTGGGGACGGCCGTAACAGAGAACCTGCTGGCCGCGGGATGGCGATGCGTTGTGCCCTATCGGCAAGCAGCCACGGCAGAGCAACTGAAGAGCAAGATCAGCGAGCGAAGCAGCTTGGAGCGCCTGTCGCTCGTAGTTGGGGACATGTTCGACGAGGCCGACGTGACTCGAATCGCTGGGTTCGCCGAGGACCCACAGGCGCCCGTGGGCGCAGTCGTGAACCTGCTCGGCGGATTTGACGCGCCGGGACCCGTGCACGAGACGCCGGTGGCGCGGTTCGAAGAGCAGCTACGGATGAACCTGCGTGCCACTTATCTGGCCTGCGCCGCCTGCCTGCCCGGAATGCTCGAGCGCGGTGAAGGAGCAATCGTGTGTGTTTCTTCCCGAGCGGCCACCAGGCCGTTTCCAGGCGCCGCCGGCTATGTCACCTCCAAGGGAGCGCTGCTGGCGTTCGTCGATGCCATGGCCAGCGAATACACGAGCTCTGGAGTGCGTGTCAATGCCGTCCTGCCGAGTGTCATCAATACCCCGGCCAATAGGGCCAGCCAACCTGACGCCGACTATTCAACGTGGGTGGGGCCCGAGGAAATAGCCGCGGTGATCAGCTTCTTGTGCTCGCGCCAGGCAAGTCCTATTAGCGGCGCTCACATCCCGGTATATGGACGCGCCTGATAAGGCGTATCCACGTAGGTAGGTGGGCGGGCTCGAAGGCGGTCACTCAGTGACCACGGCGGAGCAACTTGGTCGTCGGAGCACTCGCTAATCCTGGCGTACTTTCGCTCGTGCAGTGATCAGATCACAAGTCCGAGTCCGCGCCAAAGTCTGCGGTGTGCGAGATGCCGCTACCTACATTCTCGCCTTGCTATTGACTCCGCGCCGATCAGTGGGTGCTGTGGCCCGGGTCAAGACCACAGCACCCAGTTGCTCGGTTTCTCGCGGGCACGAGTGTCCGAGCCTCAAGGCGTCACCGGAGAGGTTATGAGGGCAACGCTCGAGTCTTAGGAGACGGCCTTCGGGCCGTCATTGCAACCGCTGCTACAAAACGACAGCTCTCCTCCCACCGATCGCTGTTGGCGTCCGCGAT